>JBOGFU010000036.1:0-4785 GCA_050743545.1 Acidimicrobiales bacterium
CTCGAGGGTCACGCGATCCTCGCCCTCCGCGCGCGCGAGGACGATCGCGGTGTCGAGGGTCGTGAGCGCGGCGCGCGCGTCGCCGTCCGCGGCCGCGGTGATCGCCTCTAGCGCCTCGTCGTCGATCTGCGCTCGTCGCAGGTCGAGCCCGCGGCGCAGCAGGGTCGCGAGGTCGTCCTCGGTCAGGGGGTGCAGCCGCCACAGCGTCGCGCGACTCATGAGCGCGGCGTTGACCTCGAAGTAGGGGTTCTCGGTCGTCGCGCCGATGAGCACGATGACCCCGGTCTCGGTCGCCGGCAGGAGGAGGTCCTGTTGGGACTTGTTGAAGCGATGGACCTCGTCGATGAAGAGCACCGTGCGTTGGTCGCGCTCACCGAGTCGCTCGCGCGCGCGCTGGATCGCCTCGCGCACGTCCTTGACCCCCGACGACACCGCGGACAGGCTCTCGCTCGCGTAGCCCGCGGAGTCGGCCATGATCCGCGCCAGGGTGGTCTTGCCCGTGCCCGCGGGGCCCCACAGGATCATCGACGACAGGTTGTGGGCCTCGACCAGCCGGCGCAGCGGCCCACCGGGGCCGATCAGGTGGGACTGGCCGACGAGCTCGTCGAGCGAGCGCGGACGCAGGAGCTCCGCGAGCGGCGCCGCCTGGCGCAGGCGCTCGGTCACGGCGTCGTCGAAGAGGCTCGTCACGTCCCCTTTGGCGTCGAGATAATGGAGAGCTCTCGCTTCTGGCGCTCGGAGATCGTCTTGGGCGCGCCGCTCATGAGGTCCGCGCCCGACTGGGTCTTGGGAAAGGCGATGACCTCGCGGATGTTCTCCTCGCCGGCGAAGATGGCGACCAGCCGGTCGATCCCCACCGCGAAGCCCGCGTGCGGGGGCGCGCCGTAGCGGAACGCGCCGAGCAGGAAGCCGAATCGCGCCTCCGCGTCCTCAGCCGATATGCCCAGCGCGCTAAAGACCCGGCTCTGGATGTCGGCGCGGTGGATGCGCACCGAGCCGCTGCCCAACTCCCAGCCGTTGAGAACCAGGTCGTAGGCCTGGCTGCGCACCGAGAGGGGGTCGGACTCGAGCCGGTCGAGGTCGTCGGGGTGGGGCATCGTGAAGGGGTGGTGGGCCGCGACGGGGTGGCCCTCGTCGTCGAGCCCCTCGAACATCGGGAACTCGGTGACCCACACGTAGGCGTGGGGGCCCTCGGACACCGGCGGCGCGCACAGGGTCACGCGCAGCGCGCCCAGGACGTGGCACGCGGTCGCGTGCTCGTCGGCGACGCACAGCACCAGGTCGCCCACCCGCGCGCCGTCGAGCCCGCGCAGCGCGGCGGCCTCGTCGTCGCCGAGGAATCGCGCGAGCGGCGAGTCGAGCCCGTCGCTCGTCACGCGGAACCACGCGAGGCCCTTGGCGCCGAGCGACTTGGCCTGGTCGGTCAGCTCGTCGAGGCGCGAGCGGCTGATCGACGCGCCCTCGGGGATGCGCAGCGCCTTGACCACCGGCGCGGCGAAGGCCTTGACGCCGGTCGCGGCAAAGACCGCCGAGAGGTCCTGGAGCGTGACGCCGAAGCGAAGGTCGGGCTTGTCGGTGCCGTAGCGCTCGAGCGCGTCGGCCCACGTCATCGAGGGGATCGGCCCCGGCCGCACCCCGGTCGCCGCCTCCGCGGCGTCGAGCACGGCGAGCGAGGTGAAGGCCATGACGTCCTCGGCGGTGACGAAGCTCGCCTCGATGTCGAGCTGGGAGAACTCGAACTGGCGGTCCGCGCGCAGGTCCTCGTCGCGTAGGCAGCGCGCGATCTGGAAGTAGCGGTCGAACCCCCCCACCATGAGCAGCTGCTTGGCGATCTGGGGGCTCTGGGGCAGCGAGTAGAAGTCGCCGGGGTGCAGGCGCGACGGCACCACGAACTCGCGGCTGCCCTCGGGGGTGGGCGCCCACAGCAGCGGGGTCTCGACCTCGCAGAAGCCCTGGGCGTCCATCGCCGCGCGCAGCGCGCGATTGACGACCGCCCGCAGGCGCAGGTTGCGCTGCATCGGCTCGCGGCGAAGGTCGAGGTATCGATGGCGCAGGCGAACCGGCTCGTCGACCTCGCCGCGCTCGTCGAGGGGGAAGGGCGGGGTCTCGGCGGCCGCGAGGACCTCGACCTCGCACTCGGTGAGCTCGACCTCGCCGGTCGCGAGGCGATCGTTGACCGTTCCCTCGGGCCGACGCGACACGACCCCGACGACGCGCACCACGTACTCGGCGCGCACGTCGACCGACCCGTCGACGACCGCCTGGAGGATCCCCGAACGGTCGCGCAGGTCGAGGAACGCGAGGTGCTCACCGTGTTCGCGCCGCTTGGCGACCCACCCGCAGACCGCGACCCGAGTACCCACCTGGTCGACCCCGACCGTCCCGACGAGTCGGTCGCGCAGAGCGGTGGGGGCGGCGTCGTCGCTCACGGGAGCCAGCCCTCGAGCAAGAGCGCGACCGCGTCGCCGCGCGGCACGCGGCGCTGGGTGTCCTCGCCGCGCAGGTCACGCAGGGCGACCTCGCCCTCGGCGTGCTCCTCGGGGCCGATGATGATGGCCACGCGAGCCCCCGAGCGGTCGGCGACCTTCATCTGGGCCTTCATCGAGCGCCCGTCGTAGGCTCGCTCGGCGCACAGCCCCGCCTGGCGCAGCTCGTCGACCAGGGTCGTCGCGGCGTCGACCCCGCTGGTGTCCACGACGAAGACGTTGACCGCGCGATTGAGGTGACCCTCGCGCGCGCCCTCCGCGTCGCACGCGAGGAGCAGGCGCTCGATCCCCGACCCGAAGCCGATCCCCGGCGCGGGCTTGCCGCCGAGCTGCTCGGCGAGCTGGTCGTAGCGGCCCCCGCCGCCAATCCCGTTCTGGGCGCCCTCGAGCGCGAGGCCGACGAACTCGAAGGTCGTGCGCGTGTAGTAGTCGAACCCACGCACCAGGCGGGTGTTGAGCTTGGTCGGGACCTCCAACGACGCGAGGCCCGCGAGCACGCGCTCGAAGTGGTCCCGGCAGTCATCACAGATGTGGTCGATGAGCATCGGTCCGGCGTCGGTCACGCGCACGCAGTCGGCGTCCTTGCAGTCCAGCACGCGAAGCGGGTTGACGCGCCAGCTGGTGCGGTGCTCGTCGCTGAGCTCTGACTCGTGGGCCTCGAGGAACGCGACCAGGAGCTCGACGTAGGCGCGCCGGCACTCGACGTGGCCCATCGAGTTGACGTCCAGGCGCACCTTGGTGATGCCGATCGCCGCGTAGAAGCGCGCGGCGAGCGCGATCACCTCGACGTCGATCGCCGGGTCGTCGGTGCCGATCGCCTCGACCCCGAGCTGATGGTGCTGGCGGAAACGCCCGGCCTGGGGCCGCTCGTAGCGAAACGCCGGGGTCACGTACCACGCCTTGTAGGGGGTCGTCGGCGAGTGCTGGATGAACGCGCGCACCACCGGCGCGGTGCCCTCGGGGCGCAGCGCGTAAACGCGGTCACCCCGGTCGGAGAAGACGTACATCTCCTTCTTCGCGACGTCGGAGTCCTCGCCGATCCCCCGGTTAAAGACCCCAACGTCCTCGAACATCGGGGTGAGCGCGAGGGTGAACCCGTAGCGGTAGGCGTACTGCGCGAAGGTGGCGATGAGCGACTCCCAGCGAGCGCTCTCGGGCGCGAGCACGTCGTGGGTGCCGATCGGCGCCCGAAACGGCGCGGGGGCGTCGCTCATGAGTTCGCGCGCTGACCGGGGAGCTGGCGAAACGCGTCAAAGACTCCGTCGACCGACTTGAGCGACGTGATCAGGCTCGAGAGGTGCGTGGGGTCGACGAGCTCGACGTCAAAGACCATGCGCACGATGCGCGAGCCCGACGTCGTCGTCGACGACGAGATGATGTTGAGGTGGTACTCGGCGACGACCTTGGACACGTCGAGCAGCAGGCGCGAGCGGTCGAAGGCGAGGACCTCGAGCACCGCGCGGTACTGGCCGCCGAGCGACCCGTCCCACTCGACGTCGATGACCCGCTCGCCCAGGCGCTGGGCCAGCGCGACCGCGTTGGAGCAGTCGTCGCGGTGCACGCTCACCCCGCGACCCTGGGTGATGAACCCCATGATCGCGTCGCCGGGCACCGGCGAGCAGCAGCGCGCGAGGTGGATCATCACGTCGTCGAGACCCTCGACGTAGACCCCCGCGCCGCGGCGCGTGGTGCGCGTCGACTTGGGCATGCGCGTCACCGTGGACGGCAGCTGCTCGGCCTCACCCCCGTGGAGTTCGCGCACGAGGCGCTGAGTGACCGCGAGCGCGGACACGTGTCCGCCGTCGATCGCGGTGAACAGCGCGTCGAGGTCCTCCAAATTGAACGAGCGCACGACCTCGTCGAGCGCGCCCGAGGTCAGCGAGCTCGCGATGGGCAGTCCTTCGCGGCGCAGCGCGCGGGTGAGCTCCTCGCGCCCCGTCTCGATCGCGTCCTCGCGGCGTTCGCGCTGGAACCACTGGCGGATCTTTGACTTGGCTCGGCTCGAGCGCACGATCCCCAGCCAGTCGCGCTTGGGTCCGGCGTTTTGGTTCTTGCTCGTGACGATCTCGACGACGTCGGCGGAGTGGAGCACGGTGTCGAGGGGCACGAGGCGCCCGTTGACCTTGGCGCCCACGCAGTGGTGGCCGACCTCGGTGTGCACGGCGTAGGCGAAGTCGATCGGGGTCGCCCCCTCGACCAGGGGAATCACCCGACCCTTGGGGGTGAAGACGTAGACCTCGTCGTGGACCAGGTCGAGCTTGAGCGCCTCCTAAAACGCGATGTGGTCGCTCTCCTCCTC
>JBOGFU010000037.1:0-2509 GCA_050743545.1 Acidimicrobiales bacterium
CGCCGAGGCCACCGGCTGAGCCAGCGCGTCGCGGCTGACCTCGCCGGGGCCGCCGCGCAGCTGGTGCGGGTCCTCCAACAACAGCCTCGCGACCAGGCGCAACCCGCGCGGGCCGGCGAGCGCGGCCGTCGCCACGTCATCGGGCACCCGGTACGTCAGGGTGTCTTCGAGCGCGCGCGCGCTGAATCCGGTGGGCAGCCCTGAGAGCATCGACGCGTGGCCGAACATCTCGCCCGGCCCCATGACGTCGAGCACGCGTCCGTCGTGCACGACCTCGACCGCGCCGGTGCGCACGACGCGCAGCGCGCCGACGGGCGACGCGCCCTGGGCGAAGATCGTCTCGCCAGACCGGTGGAACTCGACCTCGGTCGCCTCGGCGAGCGAGTCGACCGCGGCGGGGTCCAACTCGGCGAAGGGTGGGTAACGCCGGAGGAACTCGACGATGTCGCTGACAACGGCCACGTGACCTCCCATGCCGAGTGTAGGAGCGCCCCTCAGCGTCCCTGGGAGATGCGCCTATGGACCAAAGGAGACCACTACCGCTGATGGGCCCGCCGGGGCCCACGTGCACCACTCCTCGATATTCCGATGATGTTCTTGCGATGCTCTTACGTGGCGTGGCTACCTTCCTTCGGTGGCCCCTCCGCCGGTTCGTGTCAACGCCCGCCCCGCCTGGGTGAGGCCAAGCCCGGCCGCTCGGCGGCGCTCCGGCAGCCCCCCTCTTCCCTGGGTCGCGGACGCGCTCGGCGTCCTCGCAGTGGCGGGCCTGGTACTCGTCACGGGACTCGCCCTCTGGGGCGAGTCTCGCGCCGGGCTCGCCGCAGCGGGTGGCTGGTACCTGGCGTCCGGTCGGCTCTTTGGCTTCACGGGCAGCTACCTGATGCTGGTCATGGTCGTGCTCACGGTCCGCCTGCCGTGGCTCGAACGCGCCGTGGGCCAGGACCGCTTGGTGCGCTGGCACCGCACGATCGGCGGCTGGCCCATCGTGCTCATCGCACTCCACATCGTCTCGGTCACCATCGGCTACGCGGCGATGACCAAGAGCGGGGTCCTCCACCAGTTCTGGTCCTTCCTCGTCAACTACCCGGACATGCTGGCCGCGCTCGTCGGATTCCTGCTGCTCGTGATGGCCGGGGTGTCCTCATACCGCCTCGCACGACAGAGGATGCGCTACGAGACGTGGTGGGCGGTCCACCTCTACGTCTACGTGGCCCTCGCCCTCGCGTTCGCCCACCAGGTCCGTACCGGGGTCGTCTTCCTCACCCACCCGCTGGCCCAGCACGCCTGGCTGGGCGTTTGGGTCGGCGCGGCGGGACTCGTCGTCTCGAGCCGAGTCCTTTGGCCGCTGGTCAAGAACCTACGGTGGCGACTGCGCGTGGCCGACGTGACGGAGGCGGCGCCCGGCGTCTACTCGCTGACGGTGTCCGGGCACCGCCTCGACCGCCTCGCGGTGTCGGGCGGGCAGTTCTTCCAGTGGCGCTTTCTCACTCCGGGGCTGTGGTGGCACAGCCACCCCTACTCGCTCTCGGCGCTGCCGCGCCCGCCGTACTTGCGCGTGACCGTGAAGGGGCTCGGCGACCAGTCACGCGCGGTCGCCCACCTGCGCCCCGGCACCCGCGTCATTGTGGAGGGCCCCTACGGCACCTTCACGACCCACGCGCGCGAGACCGACCGGGTGGTCCTGGTCGGTGCGGGGGTCGGCGTGACACCGCTTCGCGCGCTGCTCGAAGACCTACCTCGCTCGGTCGCGGTGACGGTGATCGTACGCGGGTCAAGCGCCGAGGACCTCGTCCACCGCGACGAACTCGCGGCGCTCGTCGCCGCCCGTCGCGGCGTCTTGCACGAGCTCGTCGGCTCGCGCGACGCCGTGCCCATCCACGCCGCGGCGCTGCGCGCGCTGGTCACCGACCTCGCCTTGAGCGACGTCTACGTCTGCGGGCCCGACGGCTTCGCCGACCAGGTCGTGCGAGCGGCGATGGCCGGCGGAGTGCCCCGGGAGCGAATCCACCATGAAGCATTCTCGTTCTAGACGCGCGAGGCGTCGCGCACCGCTTCTCATCACCGGAACCGCGCTAGGTCTGGCGGGAGTGCTGAGCTTTCGATCGACCCCGGCGACCATCTCACTCGGGGGACTGGCGTCCGCGGGTTCGGCGAGCACGTCGACGACCGTCGCCGGCGCCGCGCCACCCACCACCGTCGGTCCCACTACCACGACGGTCGGCGGCCGGCCCCATCACTCCGATCGGGGCCCCACGACGAGCGCTCCGACGACGACGCCGCCCTCGACAACGCCGACGACCGTGCCCGTGAAGGTCACGACGACGGTCCCCGCGACGACCTCCACCTCGGTAGCGGCGACGGTGCGCACCGTGACCGGACCGTCGGTCAACTACTACTTCGGCACGTTGAGCGTGAAGGTCACCGTCGACGGCACGAAGATCACGGCGGTCTCGATCGGGTCACTCCTCGACGGCGGCAACCCGCGCAGCCAGTACATCGACCAGCAGGC
>JBOGFU010000038.1:0-8415 GCA_050743545.1 Acidimicrobiales bacterium
GTGGGCGCGACGCCCAACGTGTTCGCGCTCTCCAGCCTGTGCGTCGCGGTGCTGGTCGTCATCGGGCTGCGCGTGTTGTGGCTGCTCCAGCGCCTGAACGACCAGTCGGTCGCGCTGACCTCGAGCCTGCTCCAGACCGAGTCGGTTGAGCAGCGGTTCCGACTGGCCTTCGAGGACAACATGGCGCCGATGCTCTTCACCGACCTCCACGACCGCGTCTTCGCCGCCAATGACGCGTTCTGTCAGATGATTGGTTTCTCGCGCGACGAGCTCCTGGGCCAGGGCTCCGGGCCCTTCACCCACCCCGACGACGTCGGCATCACCGAGGACTCCTTTCGCCGCGTCCACGAGGGCGACGTCGACCAGTCGAGCTACGTCAAGCGCTACGTGAGAAAGGACGGCCGCGTGATCACCGTCGAAGTGCTGCGCTCCCTCGCGCGCGACACCGACGGCCGCCCCCTCTATCACGTCATCTCCGAGCGCGACATCACCGACGAGCGCACTCTCGCCGCCCAGCTGTCCGACCAAGCCCTCCACGACTCGCTCACCGGGCTCGCCAATCGCGCGCTCTTCATCGACCGCCTCGCCCAGGCCCACGCGCGCGTCGAACGCGAGGGCGGCCTCTGCGCGGTGCTGCTGCTCGACCTCGACGACTTCAAGGGCGTCAACGACTCCCTGGGCCACGTCGCCGGCGACCACCTGCTCATCGAGATCGCCCGGCGGCTGGAGCACGTCACGCGCTCGACCGACACCCTGAGCCGTTTCGGCGGCGACGAGTTCCTCTACCTCGCCGAGGGACTCACGTCGCCCGAGGACGCCGAGCTCGTGGCGACGCGCCTGCTCGGCTCGCTGACCGAGTCCTTCACGATCTCCGGGACGCGCATCGAACAGCGTGCGAGCATCGGCGTCGTGGTGTCCAACGGCCTCCGCGAGACCCAGACCGAGTTCATCCAGGACGCCGACGTCGCGCTCTATGAGGCCAAGCGCTCGGGCAAGGGCCACTTCGTCGTCTTCACCCCGACCATGCAGCAGCGCGCGGCGGGCGACTTCACCTTGGCCCAGGAGCTTCGTCACGCGCTCCAGTCCAACCAGCTCGCCATGCACTACCAGCCCGTGCTCGACCTCTCCTCGACCACCATCGTCGGCTTCGAGGCGCTGATGCGCTGGCGCCACCCCGAGCGCGGGTGGGTGTCGCCGAGCGTGTTCATCCCCATCGCCGAGCAGAGCGACCTCATCGTCGACCTCGGCTACTTCGCCCTGCGCGAATCGGTCGCCGCGGCCGCGACGTGGGCGACCCCGCCCGGACGTGAGCCCCTCTTCGTCACCGTCAACTTCTCCGCCCGCCAGTTCTACGACCCGCACCTCGTCGAGGTCATCGAGGCACTCCTTCACGACACGGGCTTCCCCTCCAGCCGCTTGGTCATCGAGCTCACCGAGAGCACGACCTTGGCCGACGTCACCGAGTCCCAGCTGCTGCTCACCCTGCTCGGCGCGTTGGGACTCTCCGTCGCGCTCGACGACTTCGGCACGGGCTTCTCGTCGCTCTCGTACCTCGCCAAGCTCCATCCCCAGATCATCAAGATCGACCAGTCCTTCGTCAGCCCGACGACCGATAGCCCCGGCAACGACGCCCTCCTCGAGGCCATCATGACCTTGGGCCATCGCCTCGGCATGACCATGCTCGCCGAGGGGATCGAGACCACCCGCCAACTCGAACGCCTCCGGGCGATCGGCTGCGAGCTCGGCCAAGGCTTCCTGTGGTCAGAGGCCGTGCCGGGCTCCGAGGTCTCCGGTCTCTTGACTCAATTCCTCTCGATCAGCGCGTAGGCGACCGGTCCACCTGTCACCCATCCCGGGCGTCGGCACCGCTAACCTAGAATTACCGTACGCGTACGGTTCTGGTGGGGGGTCACTGTGGCTGGTAGTCCGCGGAGCGCTCAGGCGACGCCCCCAAACTCACGGCGGCGCGACCGTGGCTTCACGCTGGTCGAGCTCCTGCTCGTCATCGTCGTGCTCGGGGTCCTCGCGGCCATCGTGATCTTCGCCCTCGGCGGCACGTCGGCCCGGGCCGCGGTCGCCGCGTGTCGATCGGACGCCAAGTCGGTCGCCATCGCCGTGAGGGCCTTCATGACGGAGAACGCCGACACGCCGCCATCGTCGCTCTCGACGTTGGCCGCCTCCCCCGACCCCTACCTCGCCTCCCTCCCCAGCTCGCCGTACTACTCGATCGCCCTGGGGTCCCACGGCAGCGTGACCGTCACGGCTCCCCCCGTGAGCGGCTCCGCCCGACTGTGGACGGACCCCCTGGCCTGCGCCGGGGCGGCCCTCGCGTCGACGGGGACCACGGTCGGCTCCACCGCCGCAACCACGACGTCGACGACGACCCCACCGACCACGTCCACCAGCACCACGACGTCGACTACCACCACGTCGACCACCACCACGACGACAACCACGACGACTCCACCGACAACCACCACCACGCAGCCCGACAACGGCGTGAGCGCGACGTCGGGCCACCTGGGATTCTTCGGCTCCTACGACGACTACCTGAGCGTGTCCAACACGTCGAGCGTCACGGCCATGACCGTCACCGTGAACGTCAGCGCCTCCGGGGGCGAGACGTATTCGCGCGAAACGAGCGGCTACCGAGCCGGGACGCTGACCATGACCCACTCCCTCGGAGGGGGTGAGATCACCTACACGTTCAGCCTCGCGGCCAACCACACCATCGCGGCCCGCAGCCGCGCCACCCTGACGGCGTACGTCACCTTGGCCCACGGGACCCACTCCTCGAGCGCCGACACCTGGAGCATCACCAGCACCTCCGGGGGCACCACGGCGACGATCTCGGGCTCGTTCTAGGGCACCGCGCGTCGCGTCCCCAGAGTTGGGATACTCGTCGGGTGGTGAGAGAACTCGGCCAGCCGGACGCCCGCAGCGATGTCTGAGCGGCGCACGATCTCGGGGCGTATTAGTCGCGAGGAGGTGATCGACACGGCCATGCGCATCGTGGCCGCGGGTGACTCCTCGAACCTCTCCATGAGGCGCCTCGCGCGAGAGCTCGGCGTCGCGCCCATGACCCTCTACGGCTACGTCCAGGACCGCGACGACCTTCTGGACGCCGTGGTGGACCGGCTCCTATCTCGGTCGTGGCGACCGACGATCGACGCCGCCGATCCGGGCGCGTGGCTCTCCGCGGCCGCGGTCAACCTCTACCAACTCCTCGTCGCCGAGCCGTCGGCCCTGCACATCTACCTGGTTCGCCCCGTCACGTCCGAGAGCGCGCTGGCCCGCATGGCCGAGATGCGCCGGGTGCTGGCCCTCGCCGGGGTCGATCCGGACGAGACGCTGAGCGCCTACGCCACGATCCACACCTACACGATTGGCTTCGCCGCGCTCGCGGCGTCGCGACTGCGGCACGCGTCCTCGGCCGAGGGCGGGGGTCCCGAGGCCGAGTTGCGCGCCTTCACCGACTTTGACCAGTTCCGAAAGGGCCTCGCGCTCATCCTCGCCGGGCTCCGCGCCTAGCAACCAAGCGGCGCGCGGTCAGCCTCGCGCGTATTCGAATGACGGACCGACGGTCGTCACGCCGTCGCCGTTGGGCGTCATCATGAGCTCGCGCGCGGCCTTGCGCAGGTCCATCATCGCCCCCACCACGGGGCCGATGGTCGCGGGCGCGCCGTTGAACGCCCCGTGGAGCTGGCCGAGGACATTCGTGTACAGGCGATTGAACGCGAGCATCAGCTCTCGCTCGGGGCTGCCCTCGGGGTAGTCGGACGTGCTCGGGTTGTCGCGCATCGGGTAGACCGCGTCCCAGTCGACGCTAAAGCGCTCACCCGAGGGCCCCGACTGGGGCGTGTCGCCGCGCTGGTAGAGGCGCCCGTGGACGATCTCGCACAGCCGGAAGTAGTGGGCGACCTCGTCGCGCTCGGGGTGGAAGATGTCGCGCTCACCGCTCCAGACCTCGTCGTGGTGAAGGCCCTCGCCCTGCTCCTCGATCTCGTTGAGCGCGCGCAGCGCCGACGCCAAGTCGCTCACGACGACGATCGGGCCGTCGCCGTCGTAGCGCAGCATCTCGGGCCTCACCTGCCGCGCGGGGTCGCCGGTGAAGACCGCCCCCTCGCCCAGCTCGTCGCACAGCGCGCGCAACGCGATCTCCACGGCCTCGTAGAACTGGCCGATGGTCTCGAAGCGGTCGGCCTCCGGCGGCGCGCCCGAGGCCTCGGGCTTTTCGATGCGCATGAACGTCGCGATCGTGCTCGGCGCGAAGCGCGACAGCGGCACGACGAACTCGTGGTCGCTGTTGGGCAGCGCCGCGGGGTACGGCGCCAGAAAGTCCGGGCTGTCGACCACCGGTGACCCGCCGACGGCGTTGAGCACGTTGGCGGCGAGGGTCAGGTGGATCATCTCCTCGACGACGATCGTGCGGATCACGTCGGTGCTCTCCGCGTTGGTCCCCGGGACGATCGAGTAGAGCGCGCACAGGTACGGCGGGATGGTCGCGTGCTCGAGTTCGATCGCCCGCTGGAGGTGCTCGCGCAGCGAGTCGAGAGTGGTGATCTCGGTCATCGCCCCCCTTCCCGCGTCGCGCTCCGACCGGACCGAAGAAGTATCACACAGCACTCGCTTCGCGCGACTGGTCCCGATTCGCCCGTCTCCACGTGGGGAACGACCCGGCCGTGGCGCACTCGTCGGTGCTAGTCGGTCGCCGCGGGCTCCCACAGCTCGACGCGGCGACCCTCGGGGTCGTGGGCCCACGCAAAGCGCCCGTTGGCCTCCGACAACGGACCCTCCACGCGCGCTCCCGCGGGTGGCCGGGTCTCCATCACCGCGTCGAGGTCGTCGACGCGAAGGTTGACCATCGCGTCCTGGTGCCCGGGCGCGCCAATGTAGGCGTCGTCGGGACCGAAGAGCGCGAACACGCTCGGCGGCTGACCGTCCGCGCCCTCAAAGATCGCGTACGAGCCGTCCGGGGCGAACGCCACGTCGAGCGTCTGTCGATACCACGCCGCGAGGGCCGCCGGGTCAGACGATCGGAGGAAGACCCCACCGATGCCCGTTACCCCCGCCACAGCCGAATGCTACGCAGCCGCGACCCACGCTCGCCGGGGTTCGGCGACGACCCGGCGGGAGTCGTCCCCTACGACGCCAGTGGGACCAGCGCGAAGCGCGCGCCGTGCGCGGCCGCGGCTCCACTGCCGTTACCGGCCGAGCCCGGTGACTTGAGCCGTCCACCAGTCGCGAGGAACACCTTCTCGCGCGAGAAGAGATAGAGGGGGTGACCGTCGTAGGTGACCTGGAGCGTGCCATTTGGTCTCGTCACGGTTCCGAGTGAGCTCGCACCAACCCCCTGGCCCGCGCGTGGCTCCCCCGACGTGATCACCGGGACCCACGCGGCAGCGCAGGTCGCCAGACACGTGCTCGCCGATGGCCGGTCACGGCTGTCGACGTAGGCGCTGACCACGATGGGATCGACGTTGGGGTCGACCACCACGCCGACCGCGCGGCGCCCGTCGGGCAGCGTCTCGGCGGCGACGGTGACCCGACCCGCCACCGGGTTGCCCGTCGCCGCGGCGACGAGGTACCAGTAGCCGTGCCAGGGGGCGAGCGGCGCGACCGTCTCCATGTAGTCCTCGCCCTGAGGCAGGAAGGGCTGGGACGACGGGTCAAAGAGGTAGAGCGGGTGGCCCGCGTAGGTCACCTGACGGCCTATTCCCCGCCGAGCGACCGTGCCCAACAGGGCGGCCACCACGCCGTGACCGGCGATCGGCGGCCCCGACGAGGTGAGCGCGGGCCAGTCGTCGGTGGCCACGTCGTTGGTCATGTCGCTCATGGGGCCGGTGCACGTGAGCGGCACGCCCGTGGTTGACCCGAAGTCAAAGCCCACCGCGCGACTCGTGCCACACCCGGCGCGGTGCGGCGTGTCCGCGGAGAACTCGTAGAGGGGGAATCCCTTGAGCGCCGTCGCGCTCCCCCCGACGACCAGGACCGTTCCGTACTGAGCGGAGGTCTCTACCGAGACAACGGTGCGCTGCGTCGCTTTGGGTGGTGTGAACACCCCCAGCGTCGCCAGCATCACGAGAAGGGCGAACGCGACACCGATCGCGACCAGTACCGATCGACGTCGCGCCGACCCAGGTCCGTCACTCATCGCAGGGGTCCTCGTGGGCTCGGGGGTGGCGCCACGATCACGACGGCGCCCTTGTCGGACCGACTTTAGACCGACGAATCACCCACAACGGCGCCGTAAATAGAGGCAGAACCGCCGGTGCACGGCCCCGTGGAAAAGTGCACTCCGTGGGGCTACTGTGCGCGCATGTCCTACGGAACCATCATGATTGCCAAGTTGAAGACGCCGGGGAGCGGCCAAGAGCTGGTCGACGCTGGTGAGAAATGGAAGGAGCGCGCGGTGCCCGGCTATCAGGGCACGTGGACGCTCCTGGGCGACGACAACGAGACCATCGTGCTGTGCGTCTCCTTCGAGTCGAAGGAGTCCTACATGACCCTGGCCAACGACCCCGCTCAGGACGAGTGGTGGCAGACGGTCGTCGCCCCAAAGATCGTCGGCGATCCACAGTGGATCGACGGCAACTGGGTGATGTAGCCAGCAGCACTGGGGCGTCACCCGCCCATGGCGGGGCCAGCCACGAATGGCTTCTGGGATTTAATTGTCAGATGCCGCGAGAGTTAGTGCTCGCGAGCGGGGTCTGTCAGCGAGGTACGGCGTGCTTGGCCGTCGGGCCCTTCTGGCCCTGCTCAATGTCAAACTCCACCGACTGTCCTTCAACCAGCGTCTTGCGACCCTGGCCCTGAATCTCTGAGTAGTGCACGAACACGTCCGGCTGCCCTGGAACTTCAATGAAGCCAAAGCCCTTCTCGTCGTTAAACCACTTCACTGTTCCTGTAGCCACGCGGGGCCTCCTCAAATGCTTCAGGCCAGTCTAGCCAGAGCGACGTCCGTTACTCAAAAGAAGATTCTCAGCCAACGACAGCGTCAATTCTGGGAGCGCCTAACGCAAAAGGGCGTCGCACGCCCGCGCTGGATAATGCGGCTTCTCGTTGACGGCCCGACCCAGCCCATCTGAAAATACCCACTAGCGGCTCGCCACCTAAGTCTGGTGTCAAAGGGCAGACGTCGTCTATGAAGAGTGGCACCTGAGGAGGACGCCTCCATGGGTGAGGGAGATTTAAGGATGGCAGCGCCAGCAAAGGCTTGGATGAGTTGGAGCAGCGGGAAAGACAGCTCGTTCGCGCTCGACCTCGTACGTTCCGACGGCACCGTTGACGTCGTGGGGCTCTTGACCACCGTGAATGCGGACGCGGATCGCGTTGCAATGCACGCGGTTCGTCGAAGTCTCCTCGAGGCGCAAGCGGATCGCTTGGGCCTACCGCTTGTCACGATTGAGATTCCCTCGCACTGTTCGAACGAGGTTTACGAAGCGCGCATGGCGGAGGCGATTGCCGGCGCGCGGGCAGATGAGATTACGCACATGATCTTCGGCGACCTGTTCCTCCAAGACGTGCGTTCTCATCGAGAGAATCAACTCGCAGGCTCGGGAATATCCCCATTTTTTCCGTTATGGGGTCGATCGACGATTTCACTCGCGCATGAGATCTTCCGGTCAGGAGTCAAGGCAGTAGTCACCTCCGTTGACCAGTCGCAGCTTGATGGCGATTTCGCGGGCAGACGATTCGACGAAACGTTCTTGAGAGAGTTGCCTGAGGGAGTTGATCCGTGTGGCGAGAACGGCGAGTTCCATACCTTCGTTTGGGATGGCCCTAGATTCAGCTCGCCCATCGACATCGAGATGGGCAGACCATCGAGCGAGATGGATTCACGTTTTGCGATGTCACCACTGCCTAGGCAGAGTCCACTCGCGTCTGGTGTCGGAGGCACGACGCAACAGAGTCATCGTCCGAAGTCGAATCGACTGTAAGCGTCTACTGTCGCACGAATGAACCTCCCAGAGCCGACTGGCCACCCTGCGCCGCGCTCAGAGGTCTTTTTGAGCTACCTCAACTACTTCCGCGAACGAGTCATCGAGAAGATGGTTGCCTTGCCGGAACACACGCTGGCATGCAGCATTCTGCCCTCTGGCTGGACTCCGCTGGAACTACTTAAGCACTTGACCTTCGTCGAAATGCGATGGCTCGAGTGGGGGTTTGAAGGCACAGCAGTTGACAACCCGTGGGGCGATCGCAGGGGCGATCGCTGGCAACTGAGTAAGGGCGATTCACGAACGAGTCTCATCGCGGATTCCCGTATGCGAGGAGTGCGGAGTGAGGCGATCGTGCGGAGCCATTCGCTCGATGACCACGGAAAGCCGGGGCCACGCTGGAACGACAAGCAACCGCCGGCGCTAGAACGAGTGCTCTTTCACCTTCTTCAGGAATACGCCCGCCACTCGGGCC
>JBOGFU010000039.1:0-19232 GCA_050743545.1 Acidimicrobiales bacterium
GCGGCCGCGAACCTCACGAACCACTCACCAACCGGTGCGTCAACCACCCAGTTGGACGACTGAGGGCCCGACAATGCCTCAGTAACGTCACGTGCGACTACCCAACGGTCGCAGGCAGAAGCTCGACTCCGCCTCACTGGAGGGGCCCCGGTGGGCCGCCTGGGCGCGCCGCGCCCGTCGGCCCGATGAGTCGCCATTGGTCTCTCAGAGCCGTGCTGCCAGATCGAGACGCGATGAACTCCTTTCACGTCTCAACAAGCCACCTATTTAGAGCACACCTGACCCCATACCTGTTGAACTCTTCTTTACGAGATCAAGGCCAGCGCAAGACATCACTGCGACATTTGGCTCTTTCGCTTACGTCTCATAAGAATGATCGCCAACATTGAATAATTTAGGATAATCCAAAGGGAGAATGGGATCCATAAATACCTACGTATTGCCTCGGCGACAATTATGAGCACTAAGCCGTCAATCCAGATGATTAGTGACAGCTGCAGTAGTTTTTTCTTTGTGAGACTTTGATTGCCCTCGAATTCGTGGCGGGCTGTAATGTATCTTTTGCTCAACTGGTAAGAGCAAGGAACGCCAACGATAATCCAGAGTAGATCCCAAAGAATTATGTTCATCTGGCTGACCTAATCATAGCAAATCCCATTAACTTTTCCAGTTCCAGTAAGGAATGAGAGCGCGCCCGCTGCGAAAGTTAACACTCCGTAGGCAGCCACCACAAGGCTTGTGCCGTCGGTCTCAGGGCTCGTAAGCACACCGGTCAATATGTCACCGCCAGCAGTTGCCAAACCCATTCCAGCGATTCCAAAGGAAGCTTCGCAGACACCGGACAAAGTGACCGGCGGCGGCGGCTTCTCAACGTTCTTTGTGTTGTCTGCGAGCACAACTACTACAAACGAACCGGGGTTCATGATGTTTGCTGGGATGACGGTTACCGTAAGCACATTGCGTCCACCAGTCTTAACCACACCTGCCACGACCCCGTTGCCAATCGCCTGCCCATCCTGGCGTTGCTCTTGAAACAGCTGATTCAACTCAGTTGCTTGCTGCGCAGCCGATTGGTATCCGCCCGCCATAATTGCAGTTGCCAATGTGCCCAAGGGATCCGTCGAGTTCTGCGGATTGTCGTTCGTAAACACGTACGGCTGACCGGTCACCGCAACCGCCGGGTCGATTGACAGGAACTGGTCGGTCCCTGGGTCGTAGTACCGGTTGATTCTGCGATCGGGCGAGATTTCGTAGATGCGCCGGCAGCGGACCTTCTGACGAGGGACTTCGCACACCCGCGGCGCCACGACCCGGAGGCTAGCGAGAATTGGGGCGATGTGCAGTTCTAGATGAGGTGCAGGGGCACTCAAGTGAGCGCGAGCTGATTAGAGAAGAGCATCTCCCACGCTCGTCACTCAGCGTGACGGACTCCTCGCCGAGTTGCCCGCGTCCCTTGACGAGGGTCGCTAGAGGAGTTCTTGTCGTGCGGCGCGGAAGATTGACGGCACGGCCATGTGCTCGTCGCAGAACCCCACGAACTCGCGAACTTCCTCGTTGCTCCTGGTCACGGTCGGCACGAGGATCGCGCTCGCGGCCGCGAACCTCGCGATCCAATCACAAGCCGATACGTCAACCACCCAGTTGGACGAGTGAGGGCTCGAAAATGCCTCAGTGACGTCACGTGCGGCTACCCAACGGTTGGAGGCACAAGCTCAAAGCTGCCCCACGAGGACGGTCCTGGTGGGCCGCCTGGGCGCGTCGCGCCCGCCGGCCCGAGGAGTCGCCATCGGTCGCTCGGAGCCGTGCCGACAGATCGAGACGCGATGAGCTCCTCCTTTACGTCTTATCAAGGGCGCGAAGTGCCCTTCTCTAAGGTTCAACGAGCGTCCTACCGAGTACTTGAGATTGGCCAATGCATGAGGAACTCACCAAGTAGTTCGTCGATCTTCTTGCCGGCCTGCGATGGTTCTCCTGTCACTTCCACATTCTTCATGAATTCATTCGACAGGATGTCCGCCACTTCTTCTCGCTCGGCGATGCTTGGATCGCTTTCATTCTGAAGAGACTGAAGCAGCGAAGGGCTGACCGAAATGACGACCCGAGCAAAGAGCAGTCTCAGCTCGCGAGGTAACGTTTCGACAACGCTTTTCATTTTACACTTCTCCAGCCGACACTGCTTCTTGCCCATGCAGACACCACGTAACCATCCGAGTTTAGAACCACAGTTGCGTTAGAGCCATTGAACCTCCAATTGCCGTTTGCCCCTTTCGAGACACTGAGGGGATCGCTAACGGCGTCCCTGATCGCCTGCGTTGACACGCCGACTCCGTCGCGGCTGATCGCTTGATTGAGGCCATGCTTGGTGTAACCCTTGATCCTCGTTGGGCGAGCCTCCTCCACCGGCTTTGGTTCCGACACCCCTCGTCCGGGTTCAACACCAGCGCCCCCCAGTTTGCTTGACTCACCGAAGTTGATGGGAGCCGAATCCTCCCAGACAGAATCGTTGCCAATGATGAATTCACTTAGTCCCAGCGGGTCCGTGGCGTTCAGAGGGTTGTCATTCGTGAACACGTAGGGCTGGCCGGTCACGCCGACCGCCGGGTCGATCGAGAGGAACTGGTCGGTCGCCGGGTCGTAGTACCGGTTGACCAGATAAATCAGCCCAGTTGGGTCGCTGTACGCTCCCTCGAAGGCGAAGGGCGTGACCTTGGAGCCACTCGTGACAGTTTGGACCCCGTAGGCGGAGTAGAGAGCCATCTCTTGGACCGCACCGGTTGAGCCGTAGACCGCCTGGACTCCTGTGGGATTAGCCGCCAGGTAGACCGCTGTCGAGCCCGAGGATGTCGTGGTGATCTGCTCAACCGGGGCCGTGCCACCAAAGAGGAGATTGCCGTAAAGGTACGAGGTGGTTGACGTCGACGAGCCAGTCGTCGCGGTGTCGTTGAGGATTAGAGGCAGACTCCCCCCAGAAACTTGGTCCCACGAGGTCGCGGTAGTGGTCGTCGTCGAGCCGGAGATCGCTGTCGAACCCACACGCAGACCGTCTGCGTTGTAAGTGTAGGCAGTGCCACTCGCGGGTGTTGATCCACACGCCGTCGAGGAACCGCTACTCACATTGCAGAGCTCACCGTAAGGGTTCCAGGCGTAGTCGGTCGTCGTCGTCATCGGTGTACCGGCCTTTAGAAGCACTCCCACCGAGCCGTAGACGCCCGCAGTCGTTGTGGTTGCCGTCGGGCTCACAGTCCCAGTCACGGCCGGGTCGTACGCGAAGAGCACGTAGTTGAGAGGGTCGTACGTGAAGCCGGGGGTGGACCCCGAGGCCGTCGCGGCGCTACTAAAGGACATCCCGACATACAACTCGCCAGCGCTCGCGGCGGTAAGCGATGGCATCGTCACACTGGTCGTAGAAGTGTGGTTGTATTCCCCATTGACGTCCTCGGCCCAGGTGGTCGACGATCCCAAACCGCTCGTGAACTCTTGGGCGTCCAGATTTACCCAGATGGTCGTGACGCTCTGGGAGTACGAGACGGAGATCGTCGAACTACCCGTTGACGTGACCGTGCCGAGCCAGAGCTGCGTTCGACCCATGGTGTGGACGTCAGGAGTGATGAGTGGCTGCCACGTCGCCCCACCGCCGCTCACCGACGTGACGGTCGGGCTGCCGTTGACGTTTACGCCCAGGACCAGCACATCACCCACGCGCTGCGGATTCACCGACAGGGTTGACTCACCGTCTGCAGTGGCGTGCTGAAACGAGCCGACGGCCGAAATTGAACCCGATCCAAGGTTCGGCGCAGTCGCCGCAACGCTCGCACGCTGGCCGTCGGTTGAGTACGCGTAATTGGTCAGCACTGACGCACCGGAAGGTGGGCTCGAGCAGGTGGGCGTCGCAACCACGTTTGCCGACCAGCAGAGTTCGCCACCGGCGTTGTATCCATAGGAGGTTGTCATGCCCAGTGGAGCAACGTCCTCGGTTATTGAGGCGTTGGCCGCCACCGTATAGGTGTCGTTATTCGTCGCAGTCGCGAGATTCGTTGCCTGGGTCACTTGATTGTTGGCGTTGTAGGCCGCCGCGGCTGACGTCGCTCCATTTATGGAAGTGACGCCTATGCGCTCATCACCGTCGCGGCTCCACGAATCGTTGACAGTCGGTCCGGCCGCGACACTTGACACGTCACCGACATTGTTGTATCCAACAGTGTCGGTGAGGCCCGTAGATGACGGATAAGTGATCGTCGACGGCGAGTACGGCTCCCACGCCGTGGTGTAGGCGTACGTCGTTGAGTTGCCAAGCCAATCGGTCACGCCCGTGAGGCGTCCGTAGGCGTCGTAAGTCCGATTGACGATGGTGTTCGTCGTAGAACCGGTTTGGCGTACTCCGACCGAGCCACAATTGGTCGACGTGCTCACGGGGTATCCAACACACAACACCTGCCCCCCGTAGTTGTAGAGATATTTGACGGTCTTGGCGTTGGAGTCGGTGGTGCTCACGAGTTGGCCCGTCAAGTACGAGTAGGTCGTCGTCTGAGCCGACGGCGCGAACGTTGTCATCGACAGCCGGTCCATAGCTCCGTTGTAGGTGAAGGCGGTCACGCCCGCGACTCCGCTACCCCCGCCGCAGCTGTAAGTGTTTCCATTGTCGGCCTTCACGCAGACGCGGCTGTCGGCGTCGTAGCCGGTCGTGACCTTGGTCAGATCGGGGTTGGTGGTGGTGGTGAGACGTCCATCACCGTCATACGAGTAGTTCGTCACGGCCCCCAATGCATTCTGCGACGACGTAACCAACGTCGGGAACGCGGTGTTGGCATAAGAGTACGAAGTTGTATTGCCACTGGGATCGGTCGTCGAAGTCTGGTCGCCGAGCGCATTGTAGACATTGGTCGTGTCTCCCGCCAGCGTGTTGCACTGTGCAGACATGCCAATCGCAATCGAGACCGAGCCGCTTACACAGACATTGCCAAAGTCGTCGTAAGCCGTGTACTGGATTGCCGCGCTCGTCGGGTCAACGACTTCAGTTGGCGAGTCGGGGTACGCGAGGTCACCGTAGTAGCTACTGGTGGTTTGTCCGTTCGCGTCGCGACTCGTCGCCACGCTCAGCGACCCCGGCACGTAGGTGTAGTTGGTCGAGCCGGCTTGAGCTGCGCTGGAGCACGTGAGCCCCGACTGGGATACCCCGGTCACCGTGTAGCAAAGGCGACTGTCAGCGTCGAAGACGTTGGTCGTGAAGGTTGAAGGCATTGGCAATTGGACCAGCGTCGGATTGAGCGCGGCGTCGTAGGTGTACGTCGTCGTGCCCATGGCGGGCCGCAAAATTGTCGAAGGCAAGTTCCCATCAGTGAATGTCGCGTACGTCCCGTATTGACCACCCACACCACCACCAGCCGGTGGGGGATCCCACCAGATTTGGTTGCCTAGTGCGTCGTACTGAGACGCCCACGTCTGAGGGTCGGCGCCGGTGGCCGTGTCCAGGTAGTCGACGCTCGCTTTCACGACGTCGCCCTGGTTGTCGTAGGTGTAGGTGGTCGCGCCCAACGGCGTCCCGTAATCCGGGCCCTGCCACGGCAGATTCGAGCACGAGGGGTTCGGCGGCCCGGTCACAGTGGGAGGCACGACGTAACACAGGTCCGATCCGGACGAGTAGTAGGCGTATTTGGTGACATTCCCAAGCGGGTCGGTTGCCGTCTTTGCCTGTCCGTACCGGTTGTAGGTGTAGACAGAGGATCCGGCGGGAGGGCTGTTCGGGCCGTTCGAGGACGATCCGGGGTAGCTCCACAGCAACTCCGGAGGTGTATTCCCGCTCGCGTCACTGTAGGCCGACGTGGCAACGTTACCCAGCGCATCCATCGTAGAGATGATGCTCCCGGCAGGGTCAAGCGTGACGGTCTCGGTCGCCACCGTTCCGCTGAGTGTCTGGGGGTAAGTGATGACTTCGGTGGAATTGGAAGCCCCGTAACCGAAGTTCCATCCGTACTGCCATGTTTCGCTATCCGCACTGGGACTTGCCGTGCCCAGAGTCGTCTGGGTTTCCACACCGGACGCGTAAACGTCCTCCTCCACGGAGGACACCGCAGCACAACTAGGACACGGAACCTGCGCGGGATAGGTAACCGTCGTCGTCTGGCTCGTACCTGGATTGAAGCAGCCCCCCGTGGCGCAACCGGTCGAATACGAGTATGTCGTCGTCGAACCCGTGCCATCTTCGATCGAGCTCGCCATCCCCGCAAGAGCACCGGCGTTGTTGTACGCCACGAACGTCGAGTGAGCCGCGCCGGGATTCGCCGGCGGCGGCGACGTAACTCCCGCGTCTGGGTCGTAAATCTGGACAAGGTCGCTGTTATACGGGCTCGCCTGAGCGGTGTCGTAGACGAAATTCCACGTGCCGGGACTTGACGTGTTGGCGTACGGCGTCATCGACGTGAGATTTCCGTTGCTGTCGTACGAGAAGTTGTACGTGTTTCCAAGTGGATCAATGAGCTGAGTCGTGCGGAGGGCTGACGTCTGGGCCTCGACGATACTTCGGCCGTCTGCGGAGTAGACAAATGAGCACATGGTCGCCGTAGTCGGGCAGTACTGAGAAGTTCCGTTGGGCTTAGTTCCGGGGGCAACGTTGTAGGCGTAAGTCAGGCCATAGCCCTGCGCGACATATCCGGCTGAGGACGTGCGCTTATTGAACGTTCCAGTCCAATCGAAGACGTCGAGCTCCTGACCTCCGTTGACTTGAAAGTACGTCGCTGAGCTCGCGACATCTGCCAACTGGGCCTTGACGTTGGTCAACGCACACCAATTGTGATTGCTAGAGATGTACAAGCTACTGAGCGTGTAGATGGAGGTCGATGAGTAATCGCCAGATGGGCACGTTGTCGACGTCCCATTGTTCCCTGACCAACTGAAGGAGACCTGAGCACCATCGCCTTGTGTGACGACCTCATTTCCTGAGGACCCGTTGGCGGGCGACACTCCACGCGAGAGCCCAGACTTCCACCCCCAGCCCCAGGGTGCGTCGCCAGATCCGGCCGTCCGCTCGGATTGTGCTAGTTGAGCGTCGTAGCTCAATGACACGGACAGACTGGCCCCAAGGGCCGGCGAAGTGAAGAGCGGCTGAGACGCGGTGAAGTCCCCCGTCAAATTGTCAACGCCCGCTCCTCCGTCAAGCGATTGAGAAGGAGGTGCCGTCCCCGTCACGTCAGCCGCGGTACACGTAAAGCATTGTGCCGACGAATTGGATCCGCCAAAGAACTCGCCAGGCAAATAGATGGGTTGGGTGAACACGTGAGATCGAAGCAAGTTCGTTGCTGGCAGCCGCGTGAGCTTCTGGATTGACTCTCCAAAGGCACTGACCTGCGCCGAAGTAATAATGAGGAGCACTAATGCCAGTGCCGCGACGCAAGTACGCAATCCGAAAATCCTGGGTCGACGAGTCATGAAGCGACTGCCGACTGCGACAGAATCGTGGATTGGATTGTGGTGGCCGACCAAGTCGAAGCCCCGACTGACGAACCGGAGACCGGTTGACCGCCTTCGAGCCCTACGTACGCACATGCGTTAGCCGTTCCACAACTGATTGATCCGACCGCGGTTACACCCGCGGCGAGTGCCGTCCGCGACCACGAAGAGCCGTCATTCGACGACGAGAAGAAGGGGGTGGCACCACCGCCCACCGATGGTCCCGCAACGAAGCAAACGAACGATGGAGAGCACGTGATGACATTGACTGGCGCTGACCCGTCCGGCATTGTCAATTGATTCCACGTCGTGCCACTGTCCGTAGATACGATTGCGATCGCGGATGAGCCGGGAACTGAAAGTCCGTAGGGGTTGGGTCCCACCGCGATGCATGTGGTCTGCGAAGAGCACGCCACAGAACGCAGGGCGCCGGTGCCACCATTCACGTAGCGCGGACTCCATGTTGCGCCACTGTCTGTAGTCACGAGAATTTGCGAACCCACCGCGACACAGAACCCGGAAGCGGGACAGGTTACTGATCCAAGCGCACCAACGTAGCTCGGCAGCGTCGGCACCGACCACGTCATCCCACCGTCAGAGGAAATCAGAATTTGACCTCCGTAGGGACCGGCATCGGTCGGTGTGACACCGACGGCAACGCATGACGTGGTCGACAGGCATTGAACCCCAAGGAGGGTGGTACTTGCCGTAGGGATCGAGTGCGCCACCCACGTAGATCCACCGTCTCGCGTCGTCGCCGTGACCCCTTCACCCACGGCGACGCAGGCGGTCGGACTGGCACATGCCACCGCGTTCAACTGAGTGAGTCCAGTCGGAACAACGCTTGAAGACCAAGTAGCACCGCCATTGGTACTTTTGGCGGCCACTCCGTTGAGGCTCGTGTCCGCGCCGACCGCCACGCATTCCGAAACCGACGAGCACGTAATCGCATTGAACGCAGCCACTCCCGGGGACGCTCCGCCGGCGATGGGAACCGACGGTGCATCGAGTTCGCTTTGGGGTATCGACCACGGGGACGATGCGGTCGTGCGGGACTTCTCGTCATGCGCGCTTCCCCGCGGTGCCGATCCGGACAGCGCGGCGGCTATTGAGCCGATTAGTAGGGCTGAGCCAACTGCGGCACCCGCGATTAGAAACAGTCCTCTCTTCTCGCGCGGGAGGTTTCCACTTGGCTTCGCGAGCGATTTTGTCTCGGACTCCGCCATTGGAATGCTTCTCACTGGCGGACGGTGCGAGTTAACTTTCCGTCGCCGGGATTACGCGCACTGTATGACGCACTTCAGTCATCGTCAAACGATTACGCCGTGAATCCTCCGTGAAGTGTGCCAAGGCAACGCCTCACGATATTCCGTAATGGCACTTCGAAACCTCATTCATCCAACGCTCGGCTCGACTGTGGCCGTCACGAATCTCGGCGTTGTTGTCGGTACGATGCCATTGATCGTGTGACCAAGGCAACTCGGGAGCTCTTAGACCGCCTGCCACAAATGAGTACGCCCGGTCTCGTTCCGTTGCGCCCGCCAAAACGTCTACTCACCAGTGAGGATTGAACGTTCACCTGAAGCCGCTACAGCCAACGAATCCTGCCCAAATCCTGCCCGAGAACACATTCGACTCTTCCGTCTCGCCCACAACACGATGCGGCGATTGGGATTCACGTCTCCGCGGAAGATGAAATGTCCTGACTTCCAAGCTGGCCACGCGGGTTCGATTCCCGCCACCCGCTCGGGTGTGGGCGTCCCCGCGTGGCCCGCGTGGCTAGTGGATCAGGACCTTGAGCGCGTCGTACTTCGCCGCGTTGGCGAACACGTCGTAGGCGTCGAGCACCTGGTCGAACGTGAACTCGTGGGTCACGAACTGGTCGGCCGGGAGCTTGTGCTGGGCGACGAGCTTGAGCAGCATCCCCAGGGTGTTGGTGTTCACGAGTCCCATCGAGATGTTGATGTTGCGAATCCACAACTCGTTGAGCTTGAGGTCGACGGGCTTGCCGTGGACGCCGATGTTGGCGACGTGGCCCCCGGGGCGCACGATCTCGGTGCACATCGTGAACGTCTCGGGCACGCCCACCGCCTCGATGGCGACGTCGACGCCCTGGCCGTCGGTCATGGCCATGACCTGCTCTTTCCAGTCGGCGTCGCCGGAGTTGACGACGTCGGTGGCGCCAAACTCCGCCGCCCTCTTCAGGCGAGCGCCGTCGAGGTCGATCGCGATCACGCGCGACGGGCCGTAGAGGCGAGACGTCATGACCGACGAGAGCCCCACGGGGCCCGCGCCGACGATGGCGACGACGTCACCGGGCTCGACCTCGCCGTACTGGACGCCGATCTCGAAGCCGGTGGGCAGGATGTCCGACAGCAGCACCGCCTCGCGGTCGGTGACGCCCTCGGGGACCTTGTAGAGCGAGGTCTCGGCGAAGGGCACGCGCACGAATTCCGCCTGGGTGCCGTCGATCACGTAGCCGAAGATCCATCCGATCCCGGGAATCCCCTCGGGGTCGAGGCAGTGGCTGTAGAGACCCTCACGGCAGTTGGCGCAGCGCCCGCACGAACTCACGCACGCGAGGATCACCCGGTCGCCGACCTTGAGTTGGGTCACCGACTCGCCGACCTCGGTGATGACGCCGACTCCCTCGTGGCCGAGAATCCTTCCCTCGGCGACCTCGGGCACGTCACCCTTCAAGATGTGCAGGTCGGTCCCGCAGATCGTGGTCGCGACCATTTTGACGATGACGTCGGTTGGGCGCTGAATCACGGGGTCGGGGACCTCCGTCCAGCTCTTCTTGCCGGGGCCTTGGTAGACGAGGGCCTTCATGTCGAACCTCCACTGTCGAGTCGTGCTTCGCGACGCGACACCGCATCGCCGCACGTGTTCGTGTTCACGCGTTGCGACATCGCCTCACCTCTGAAGGTACCGGCGCCTCGTCAAGAGTTCACGGGGTCAAAAGCCCCAGATTGGGAGTAGCCCGCGCACGCCGTTGAGTCGCGGCGACGCCGCGCGACGGCGAGTGGGTCAGAGGTACGACTCCCCGGGGCCGCGCTCCTCGTGGTGGCGCTCGGACTCGATGAAGAGCTCCTCGGCCGAGTCGGACTCGCGGTCGCCGGCCGCCCGCATTTCACGACGCGCGACGTCGTCGTCGTTGTCGCGAAGCCCCCAGCGAAAGAACCGGAGTCCCCGACGTGCGTACGCGAACTCCTTGCCTTCGTCGTGCTCGAAGGACTCCTCGGCCTTGTCTTGCGCGGGGTAGGCCGACGTCTTGGCGCGCCTGTTGAACAGTCCCACGCGCGTACCCTAGACGACCGCTCACGGCGACGCGAGGGGCCTAGGGTGGCCGAGTGAAAAGGCGACTCGCGATCGTCGAAATCTTCCGCCACCGAGAGCCCGCGCTGTTGGTGTCGGGTCAGACGGTCTCCAACTTCGGCGACGGCGTCGCGACGGTCGCGCTCAGCCTGCTGGTGATTGACACCACCCACTCGGTGAGCAAGCTCGCGTGGTTCGCCGCGGCACGCATGATCCCGCTGGTGGCCCTGCTCCTCATCGGCGGGGCGATCGTCGACCGCGTGTCGCGGCGAGTGCTGCTCATTGTCTCGGACGTCGGCCGCGGGGTTCTCACGGGGCTGCTCGCCGCGGCGATCGTGGCCCACGTGCTCACCTTCACCGAGATGCTCGTCTTCGCGGTCGCCTTTGGGGCATTCGACGCCCTCTTCGCGCCGGCGATCTCCGCCATCACCCCCGACATCGTCCCCGAGGACCTGCTCCCGGCGATGAACGCGGTTCGACCACTGTCGTCGAACCTCGTCGGCAACATGATCGGCCCCGCGGTCGGAGGGATATTGGCGGCGTGGAGCACGTCAGCGGCGATCGGCCTGGACTGCCTGACCTTCGTCGTGAGCGCGGCGTCGCTCGCGTTGATGCGTCCGACCCCCAAGCCGGTGCGCGAATCGACGGCGTCCATGCTCGCCGACATCCGTGAGGGGCTGGGCTACGTGCGGCGCACGACGTGGATCTGGACCACGCTGGCCGCGGTCACGCTGGTCAACGCGCTCGTCCTCACGCCGATGTTCGTGCTCGTGCCCTACTTCTTGCGCCACAACCTTCACGTCAGCAAGCCCCTCTTCGGCTACGCGTTCGTCGTGATGGGCGCGACCGGCGCGCTGGGCGCGGTGGTCGCCGGAAACCTCAAGATGCCGCGCCGACGGATCCGCGTCATCTGGACCTACTGGACGATCAGTTGTGCGGCGGCCTTCATCTTCGCCGCGGCGACCAACTACTGGGAGGTCCTGATCTTCCCGATCGTCGCGTCCCCGTGCATAACGCTCGGCAACGTGATCTGGGAGACGATGATGCAGGCCGAGGTCCCCCGCGAGTTGCTCGGGAGGGTCTCGTCGGTCGACTGGTTCGTCTCGTTGGGCCTGAGCCCGATAGGCCTCGTGGTCGCCGGCTCGCTGAGCTCGGCGATCGGAATCCACACCTACTTCGTTGTCATGGCCAGCGTCTGCATCGTGCCCGGGCTGGCGATCCTGGCGTCGAAGAGCGCCAACGCGGTTGACCGCGACCGCGTCAGCCCAGGGGCAGGCGAGGGGCCATCGACAGGGGCGCCCGCACCCATCGAGAGCCCCTCCTAGCGTCACCCGGATAGAGCGCGTCGGGCCTAAACGATCTCGTCTTGGCCTCGCCGACGCGCCCACCGCGCACCTCGACCCACTCCTCGCCGCTGAGGTCGTTGGTGACGTGGGCGACGAAGACCCACGACTGGCGGGGGCTCACCCCGGCGACCACCACGGGGTCGCCGTCGCGCACGCCGCTCCACGCCCGCGCCCTCGTCAAGTGCCCGACACGCGAGACCTCGTCTCCGTCCATGAGTCCTGTCTAGCCCGAGCAACCCCGGACCACGAGGAGGGTGACAGCGTCGGCCTACCCTGGCCCGATGGCCTTCACCGACGCGCTGCCCGCGTACCTCTCGCCCTCGCGACTCCAGGACTTTCGCGCGTGCCCGCGACGCTTCCAGCACTCCGCGATCGAGCGGGTCCGCCAGCCCGCGACCTACGCGACCGCCAAGGGGCGCCTCGTCCACCACGTCTTCGAGCACCTCTTCGCGCTTGACGCCGCCGAGCGCACAATCGACGCGGCGCGCGGCCTCGTCGCCGACGCGGTTGTCGCGGTGCTGAGCGACGACGTGCGCGAGGAGATCTCGTGTGACGAGACGATGCTCGCGCGCCTGCTCAGCGAGACCGAGGCAATCCTCGTCACGTACTTCGCCATGGAGGACCCGGGGTCGGTGAGCGCCGAGGGCGTCGAGCTCCGCCTCACCGCCCAGGTCGACGGCGTGCCCCTACTGGGGATCCTCGACCGATTGGACCGCGACGCGGAGGGGAACCTGGTGGTCGTCGACTACAAGACCGGGTCGCTGCCCAATCGCAAGTACGACTCGATGACCTTCGCCAACGCCGAGCTCTACGCCGCGCTGTGCGAGGCCGGGCTCGGCGAGCGACCCACGTTGATCCGCCTGCTCTACGTCGCCCACGGCGAGTCGATCGAGCGCCGGGTCACCGACCCGGTGCTTCGCGCGCGCCGCGAGGCCGCGGCCGCGGCGTGGCAGCGGATCCTGCGCTACTACGCCGAGGGCGAGTTCCCCGCGACGCCGTCGGCCTCGACCTGTCGCTTCTGTGCCTACCGCGACCGGTGCCGCGCGGCGGGGGTCGCGGTTCCGGCCTAGCCGTCCTCAGCCCGTCCTAACCTGGGACCATGCCCCCCTTCGCCGTTACCTACGACTACCTCTGCCCCTTCGCCAAAAACATCCACCTCCACCTCGTCGCGGGCCTTCGCGCGGGCGCGGACTGGGACGTGACCTTCGTGCCGTGGAGCCTGCACCAGGCCCACCGTGACGAGGGCGCGCCCGACGTGTGGGACGACCCCGCCTACGACGACCGCCTCCTCGCGCTCTGCGCGAGCGTCTCGGTGCGCGATAACCAGCCAGATCTCTTCCTCGCCTCGCACGAGGCGCTCTTCGTCGCGCGCCACGAGGCCGGGCGCCGCCTGGCGTCGCGCGAGGACGTCGACGAGGCGTTGGCACCCCTCGGGGTCGACCTCGCCGCGGTGCACGAGGACGTCGCGTCGCGACGACCCCACAAGCTCCTGGGCGAGGCCCACCGCGACTACGAGCGCTACGAGGCCTTTGGCGTCCCGACCTTCGTGCTGGGCGACGACGCGTCCGACGGGACGTTCGTGCGCTACATGGTTGCGCCCAGCGGCGACGACGCGGCGTCGATTGGCGTCATCGACTCGATCGTCTCGCTCATGACACTGGACCCCGACCTCAACGAGTTCAAGCACACCCGGGTGCCGGCCTGACCTAGAGCGTCAGGCGCACGACCCCTTCGGCGAGGGCGAGCGCGGCCAGTCCGAGCGTGGGGGCCCAGAACCGCAGCGCCATCTGAGAGCGCCACAGTCGCGCCACGACGACCCCGCTCACCAGAACGAGGAGCCCGGCGGCGGCTTCGTTGATGGTCGCCAGCGCGTCGCCGGTCGCGGCGAGCCCCGCGAGGACCCCGAGGGAGCCGACGAGCTCGACCGCGCCGACGCGACGGAAGGCCGACCTCGTCAACCGGGCGCGGTCCGCGGCGTGCGACATCGCGGGGTTGAAGACCAGCTTCTGGGCGCCCAGCGTCATGAACGCGAGGAACAGCACGATCGAGGCGATGGAGGCAACGGCGGCCACGGGGACTCCTTGTGAGACGACCAGGCTAGCGAACCGACGCGGCGGTGCCCGAGAGCCCGGCGTAGGAGCGCAGCGCGTCGAGCGCCGCGTCGCACTCGTCGCGAGTGCCCGAGGGGTGCGCGTTGAACTCGGTCACCCCCGCGGCCGCGAGCCCGTCGAGCGCCTCGAGGACCTGGGCGTGACTGCCGATCAGTGAGGCGTCGGCGGGGGTAGTGGCGCCCTCGCGCTCGAGCATCGCGGCGTAGCTCGGCAGGGTCGCGTAGACGGCGAACGTCTCGTTGATCCGGTCGCGCGCGCCGGCGACGTCGTCGGTCACGGCGATCGGCAACCCGCACACGATGCGCGGCGCGGCGCGTCCAACGGCGGCGGCCGCGGCGTTGATGACGGGCGCGACGTGGTCGGCGACGGTCGCGCGACCGGTCATCCACAACACCGTGCCGTCGGTGCGCGCCCCAGCGAGCCCGAGCATCCGCGTTCCCATGGCCGCGACGAGCAGGCTCGGCGCGGTGACGTGCTGGGGACCCAGCGGACGGATCGAGACCGCGCTCACTCGCGAGCCGTGCGCGTCGGCGTTCTCGCCCGCGAGCAGGGGGATCAGCGCGTCGAGGTACTCGGACATGTGCTCGGCCGGTCGCTCAAAGGCCATGCCCCACAGCCCTTCGACGACCACGCGGTGGCTGAGGCCGATACCCAAGGAGAGGTGCCCACCGATCGCGTCCTGGACGGTGCGCGCCTGCGCGGCGAGCATCGTCGGGTGGCGGGGCTGAATAGGCACGACCCCCACGCCGAGGTCAACGTCGGGAAACTCTCGGCCCACGATGGCCAGCACGGTGAGCGTGTCGGGACCCATGATCTGCGACGACCACATGCAATCAAAGCCGAGGTCACGCAACGCGCGAGCACGCTCGAGCGTCGCGTCGAGGGACGAGTCGGTGTCTAGGCCGACGGAGATGCGCATCGTTGCCTCCGGTGGTGGCCGATAGCGTGAGGCCGTGGCCCAACCTAGCGTCGACCGCCGGGTCGGCGTCGTGGGCGCGGGTCAACTCGCCCGCATGATGGGCGAGGCAGCGCCCGCCGCCGGGGTCGACCTCATCGTCCTCGCCGCGGCCCTCGACGACCCCGCGGTCGCCACGAGCACCGCCGCGGTGGTCGGTGACGCGCGCGACCCCGACGCGTTGGCCGAACTCGCGCGGCGCGTCGACGTCGTGACCTTCGACAACGAGCTGGTCGACCTCGACGCCGTGGCCGGGCTCGAGCGCGAGGGCGTCTCGGTGCGTCCGGGCGCCGCGGCGCTGCGCTTCGCGGTCGACAAGGCCTTCCAGCGCCGGAGACTCGACCGCGCGGGGCTCCCGGTGCCTCGATTCGCCGTGGGTTCGCGCGGCGTTGATGTCGTGGCGTTTCTCGGTGACGTCGCGGGCGACGTCGTCGTGAAGGCCGCGCGCGGGGGCTACGACGGTCGCGCGGTGTGGTTCCCGTCCACTCACGACGAGGCCCGTCGCCTGGTCGACGACGTCGACGGCGAGTGCGTCGTGGAAGAGCGACTCTCCCTCGTGGGCGAGGCCGCCCAACTGGTGGTTCGCTCCACCGCCGACGACGTCGTGGCCTACCCCCTCGTGTCCACGGTCCAGCGCGACGGCATGTGCGTCGAGGTCACCTACCCCGCGCAGTGCCCCCCGGGGGTGAGCAAACACGCGGCCGAGCTCGCGACGCGCCTCGCCCGACTCATCGACGTGGTGGGGGTGCTCGCCGTCGAGGTGCTCGTGACCCGCGAGGGTCTCTTCGTCAACGAGGTCGCGCTACGCCCCCACAACACCGGCCACTGGACGATCGAGGGCTGCGCGACCAGCCAGTTCGTGAACCACCTGCTCGCCGTGAGCGCCCAGGCGCTCGGCGACCCGCGCGCGACGACCCCGGCCGCGGCGATGGTCAACGTCGTCGGTGGGCGCGAGCCCGCCAACCCCGACGCCGCCGCGGCGACCGCCGGCGTCGCCGTCCACGACTACGCCAAGGCCTGGCGCCCCGGGAGGAAGCTCGGCCACGTGACCGCGCTCGGCGTCGACGCGGCGAGCGCGCGCGTGACAGCATGGGCGGGGGCCGTCGCGTACGGCACGAGCACGGAGGCGTCGTGAACCCACTGGTCGGAGTGGTCATGGGCAGCTCGTCGGACCACGAGGTGATGGCCGACGCCGAGGTCGTGCTCGACCGCTTCGGCGTCGCCTACGAGGTTCACGTCGTCTCGGCCCACCGCACCCCGGCCGAGATGCTCGACTACGGTCGCGGCGCCGTGGCGCGCGGGCTCAAGGTCATCATCGCCGGCGCCGGGGGCGCGGCCCACCTGCCGGGGATGCTCGCCGCGACGACCTCGCTGCCGGTCATCGGCGTGCCCGTCGCGCTCGAGCGCCTCGACGGGATGGACTCGCTGCTGTCGATGGTCCAGATGCCTCGCGGGGTTCCCGTTGCGACCGTCGCGATCAACGGCGCGACCAACGCCGGGCTGCTCGCGGTGCGAATCCTGGCCACGAGCAACGACGCCCTCGCCGCCGCGCTGGACGAGCACCGCGAGGAGCTCTCGACCGCGGCCCGAACCCAGGACCGCACGCTGCCGCGCAACTGAGTTCTTCGCCATTCCTTATCCTCGGTCGGCCGCCCCCGCGACCGGGCCCCTAGTGTGGGCGCGTACCGAAGGAGGTCCCCATGGGGATTTGGAAGCGCGCGAGCGGAATCTTCCAGGCCAAGGCCAACGCGGAGTTGGACAAGCGTGAGGACCCGCGCCAGACGCTCGACCTCTCGTACCAGCAGCAACTGGACAACCTCACCAAGGTCCGGCGCGCGGTCGCCGACGTCGCCACCGCGCGAAAGCGCGTCGAGATCCAAGCCGAGCAGCTCAAGGGCCAGGGCGACAAGCTCGCCGACCAGGCCAAGGCCGCGCTCGCCCAGGGCAACGAGCCCCTCGCGCGCGAGGCGCTAACGCGCCGCGAGAACGTCACGGCCCAGCTCAAGGACCTCGACACCCAGCACGCCCAGATCGTCGAGCAGGAGACCAAGCTCGAGGACACCGCGACCAAGCTCCAGACCGAGGTCGAGGCCTTCCGCACGAAGAAGGAGACGATCAAGGCGACCTACACCGCCGCCGAGGCCACCGCCCACGTCGACGAGGCGGTCAGCGGGATCTCCACGTCCATGGCCGACTCGGGCGCCGCTCTCCAGCGCGCCCAAGACAAGGTCGCCGAGATGCAGGCCCGCAGCGGCGCGCTGGACGAGCTACTGAGCTCGGGCGCCCTCACCGACCTCACGTCGGACCGCGACGACATCCAGGCCCAGCTCGACGCCGCGGGCTCGACCTCCAGCGTCGACGCCCAACTCGCGGCGATGAAGGCCCAGCTCTCGGGCGGGGACGCCGGCGCGCTCGCCGAGGGCGCGACCGCGACGCCGGCCGCCGCGGCGGACGCTCCGGCGGACGCTCCGGCGGAGGGCGCGTAGCCATGGCCGCAACGAAATTCGAGAAGGACCGCGGCCTCGACGCACGGATGTTCGTCACGGGCCTCGCGCTCGTGCTGCTCTACGCCGTGCTGGTCACCGTGCTGCTGCGCGTGGGCGTGGCGCTGGGCTTCGTCGTCGTCATCGGGGTCGCGCTGCTCTTCAGCCAGTACTACTTCTCGGACAAGATCGCGATGTACTCAATGCGCGCCCACGTGGTCACGCCCGAGCAGGAGCCCCGGCTCCACCAGATCGTCGACCGACTCTGCGCGCTGGCCAACATGCCCAAGCCTCGGGTGGGCGTCGCCGAGATGGACCTTCCGAACGCGTTCGCCACCGGTCGCAACCCGAGCCACGCGGTCGTCTGCGCGACTCGGGGCATCATGACCCGGCTCAACGACGAGGAGCTCGAGGCGGTCCTCGCCCACGAGCTCAGCCACGTCGCGCACCGCGACGTGGCCGTGATGACCATCGCGTCGGGGGTCGGCATGCTCGCCGGGCTCGTTGGCCGCATGGCGATGTGGGGCGCGATGCTCGGTGGCGGCGGGCGCGGGCGCAACAACCAGAACATGGCGCTGGTCGAGCTCGCGACGATGCTGATCTCGGTGGTGATCTACGTGATCGCGTACCTGCTCACGATGGCGCTGTCGCGCTACCGCGAGCTCGCCGCGGACCGGTCGGGGGCGATCCTCATCGGCAAGCCGAGCGTGCTGGCGAGCGCGTTGGTGCACGTGACGGGCGACATGGGCAAGATCCCGCGCACCGACCTGCGCCACGCCGAAGGCATGAACGCGTTCTTCTTCGCCCCGGCGCTCGCGGGCAAGTCCGCGGCGTCGCTCTTTTCCACCCACCCGTCGCTCGAAGTCCGGCTCGACCAGCTCAACCGGCTCGAGCGCGAGATGAACGGCTAGTGGGCCTGCGCGACACGCTGTTCGGGCGGACCAAGCCCGTCGCGCCCAAGCTCGACAACCTCTTCGCCCTGCCCACCGCGGCGCTCACCCTCCAGAGCGAGCTCGACCTCGTGACCTCGGGCCAGGCCGGGCTGTGCTTCAAGGCCGGCAGTGGCCAGAGCGAGATCACGAGCGACGACGACCTCAAGGAGCTCCTCGGCTTCGACGAGGCCGGCGACAAGCTGAGCCTCACCACCGACGACCTGGGCTTTCGGTGGCTGGTCATCCACGACGCCGACCTCGGCGAACTCGTGACCCGGATCCACGGCGCCAACACCACGATGGTCGAGCACGGCCTCGGCGAGCGGCTGCTGTGCGCGGTCTTCGGCTTCGTGCCCGCGACCCCGCCCGGCGAGGGCGCGGTGCGCCTGGTGTACCTGCTCAAGCAGGGCACCTTCTACCCCTTCGCCCCGACCGGCGCGTCGGACCGCGACAACGAGCTCGAGCTGCGCGTGCGCACCTTTTTGACCTCGGACCTGCCCATGGAGAAGGACCTCACGAGATGGATGGCGCTGTGGAACCTTCCGGTCGCCTAGCCACGCGATGAGCGCCAACGAGTCCGAGGTTCGGCGCTGGAACGACGACTACTGGACGTCGGTGTGGCCCAAGCGTGAGCGCCTGACCAC
>JBOGFU010000040.1:0-1789 GCA_050743545.1 Acidimicrobiales bacterium
ACTCGCGGCAGCGTCACTATCCAGCTGCTGATCTTCGGGGCGATCTTCTCGGTGATGGCGTTCTGCAGCGACTCGACCTGGGGGCTCATCGCCGGGACCGCTCGTGAGTGGCTGTCGGGGTCGGCGCGGCGCCTGGTGGCGTTGCGCACAACGGGCGCGTGCGTGATGATCACCCTCGGCGTCATCATCCTCATCACCGCCGTCACGTCGTAGGCGAACGTCGCCTCCGACGCGGTTCCTACACTCGCTAGGGAGGTGTCGAGATGAGCATGCACGGGGGCGGGCCGGCGGCGCGCATGGGCATGCGCGGCATGCAGCGCAACCGCGACATCCTCGAGCACCGGATCAAGAAGGGCACGCTGCCGCGCGTCATCGAGTTCGCTCGCCCCTACAAGGTGATCCTGTCCATCTTCCTCGTCGCGGTGGTGCTCGACGCCGTCGTGAGCTCGGTGGCCCCGCTCATCCTGCGCGAGATCATCGACGTCGGGATCATCAAGGAAAAGAGCCAGAGCCTCGTCGTCGGCCTGTCGTTCGTCACCGTGGCGCTCGCCCTCTTTGACGCCGCGCTGTCGCTCTTCGAGCGTCGCACGTCGGCGCGGATCGGCGAGGGCCTCATCTACGACCTGCGCGCCAAGGTCTACGGCCACATCCAGCGGATGCCCATCGCGTTCTTCTCGCGCACCCAGACCGGCGCTCTCATCAGTCGACTCAACAACGACGTCATAGGCGCGCAACAGGCGTTCACCGACCTCTTTTCCAACGTCGTGGGCAACGTCATCCTGGTCGCGATCATCCTCGGCGTGATGTTCTCCCTGTCGTGGGTGATCACCCTGGCGGCGCTGGTGCTCCTGCCCGCGTTCCTGCTGCCCGCTCGGCGGGTGGGGCGGCGCCTCGGGACCCTCTACCAGCGCGGCTACGAGCTCAACGCCGAGATGAACATGGTCATGACCGAGCGCTTCAACGTCGCCGGCGCGATGGTGGTCAAGCTCTTCGGGCGCCCGGCCGACGAGCTGCACTACTTCGAGAGCCGCGCGGCCCAGGTCCGCGACATGGGCGTGCGCCAGGCCTCCTACCAGCGCTTTTTCTTCGTCGCGCTGACGCTGACCGCGTCGCTCGCGACGGCCTTCGCCTACGGCTTCGGCGGGGTCGCGGTCATCCATAAGACGATCGCGCTAGGCACGCTGGTCGCTCTCACCCTCTACCTCACCCGCCTCTACGGCCCGCTGACCCAGCTCTCCAACATCAACATCGACTACGTGTCGGCGATGGTCAGCTTCGAGCGGCTCTTTGAGGTCCTGGACTTAGAGCCCATGATCACCGAGTCCGCGCACGCAGTTCCAATCCCCGCGGGCCCGGCCGAGCTGCGCTTTTCCCACGTCGACTTCTCCTACCCAGGCGCCGACGAGGTCTCGCTCGCGTCCCTAGAGGCCGTGGCGACCCTCGACGACACCCCGCGCACGCCCGTGCTCCACGACGTCAGCTTCGTCGTCGCCCCGGGGACGATGACCGCGCTCGTCGGGCCGAGCGGCGCGGGCAAGACCACGCTCTCGATGCTCGTGTCGCGCCTCTACGACGTCAACGCGGGGGCCGTGTCGATCAACGGCGTCGACGTGCGCGAGGCCACGACCGCGTCGCTCAACGCCGCGGTTGGGGTCGTGACCCAGGACCCCCACCTCTTTCACGACACCCTGCGCGCCAACCTGGTCTTCGCGCGCCCCGAGGCGACCGACGCCGACTTAGAGGCCGCGCTTCGCGCGGCGCAGATCTGGGCGCTGGTCGAGTCGCTGCC
>JBOGFU010000041.1:0-4877 GCA_050743545.1 Acidimicrobiales bacterium
CCACTACGGCGACGTCGCCGACCCGACGGGGGGCGACGCGCTGCGAATGGCCTACGTCGACGAGGGACCCCGCGACGCGGCGCCCGTGGTGCTGCTGCACGGCGAGCCCAGTTGGTCGTTCCTCTACCGGCACGTGATCCCTGGGGTCGTGGCCGCCGGGCACCGCGTCGTCGCCCCGGACCTCGTCGGATTCGGCCGATCGGACAAGCCCGCCGCGCGCGAGGAGTACACCTACGCGCGACACGTCGAGTGGGTCCGTGAACTCCTCTTCGATCGCCTCGACCTCTCTGACGTCACCCTCTTCGGCCAGGACTGGGGGTCGCTCATTGGTCTGCGACTCGTGGGCGAGCACGCCGAACGCTTCGCACGAGTGGCGATTGGCAACGGCGGACTGCCCACGGGTGACGCCACGCCCACCGACGCGTTTCTCAACTGGCGGGCCTTCAGCCAAGAGACCGAGCTCTTCCCCGTCGGGCGGATCGTCGCGGGGGGCTGCGCGACGCGCCCGAGCCCCTCGGTCGAGGCCGCCTACGACGCTCCGTTCCCCGACGAGTCCTACAAGGAGGGCGCGCGCCAGTTCCCGGTGCTCGTGCCGATTGCCCCGGACGACCCCGCGCACGACGCCAACGTCGCGGCGTGGCGCGAGCTCGAGCGCTTTGAGCGTCCCTTCCTGTGCTGCTTCTCGGACGCCGACGCGATCACGCGCGGCGGGGAGCGCCGCTTCATCGAGCGCGTGCCCGGCGCCCGTGGTCAGGCTCACGTGACGATCGAGTCCGCGGGGCACTTCCTCCAGGAGGACCAGGGGCCCCGACTGGCCCAGGTGCTCAACGCGTTTATTGACGCCAACTAGAAGTACTGCTCGCCGAGCTCCTCGCTCCACGCGGGCACGCGCAGGTCGCCGCGCGGGGCGCTCCAGGAGAACACGGGCTTGATGTCGAGCACCGGGGTGCCGTCGATCCCGTCGAGGCCCCGCGCGCGGAACGACCGTGGCGTGACTAACTCGATCGCGACGGTCGTGAGCAGGATGCGATTGGGCCGGTCCTTGTTGCGCTGGGCAAAGACGCCGACCTCGGGCCAGTCGGGATTCCCTCGGGGTCGGCGCGACCAGGCGCCGGGCGGCACGTCGTCGGCCCAGTCCGCGAGGAAGACGACCTCGGCGTGGCTGAACTCGTCGAGGCCGCGCAGCGCGTCGTCGGGCACGCCGCTGGCGAGCTCGACGGTCGACACGACGTCGTCCCAGTGGTCGTCGACCGCCTCGGCGCGGTCGTTGCGGATGTAGGCGACGGCGCGCACGGTCCACTCCATGGCGCCACTCTAGGTAGCCCGGTGGTGCGGAGCGCCACGGATATCGTGGGGCGACCCAGGAGGGCGATGGCCGAGCTCACGTTCACCTACGGCACGATGGCCGCGGGGAAGTCGACGCTGGCGCTGCAGCTGTGTTGGCAGCTGCGCGAGGGGCGAAGTGACGTCGCGCTGTGGACCTTCGGCGACCGCAGCGCCGACGGAATGGTCACCAGTCGCATCGGGATCGGGGCCTTCGCCGAAGCGGTCGAGCCCGCTAGCGACCTCACCGCCCGGATCGAGCGCCTGGTCAGTGAGGGCGTCAACATCCTGGTCATCGACGAGGTCCAGTTCGCGTCGATCGCTCAGGTCGACGCGCTCGCGCGGCTGGTCGACGAGCGCGACGTCGACGTGCACGCGTTCGGGCTCTCGGCCGACTTTCTGCTCAACATCTTCCCCGGGTCCGCGCGCCTCTTCGCGATTGCCGACTGGTCACACGAGCTCCCGCTCACCTCGTCGTGCTGGTGCGGAAGGAAGGGGCGCTGCAACGCGCGCGTGGTCAACGGGTCGGTCGCGCGCGAGGGCGACCAGTTCTTCACGGGCGACGTGCTGGAAGGCGTCGTCCACTACCAAGTGCTGTGTCGGACCCACTACCGGTTGGGCCAGCTGCGCGGCGAGCCCGTCGATCAGAAGAACGCGGCGCAGAGCTCGTAGAGCTCGCGCGGGACCGTGCGCTGGCCGTGCGCGACGGTCTCGAGTGGCACGAGGTGTATCTCGTCGCCGCGCACCACCGGGATCTGGCCGAACTGGCCGGCGATCACCGCGTCGTAGGCGGCCGCGCCGACGCGCGTGGCCCAGATGCGGTCGTAGGCGCTGGGGCTCCCACCGCGCTGGAGGTGACCGAGCACCGTGGTGCGGACCTCGAAGCCACCGTGCTCGTCGATGCGCCGAGCGAGGAACTGGCCCACGCCGCGCGTGGCCAACCTCACCCCGCGCACGCCGTCTCCGCCCAACTCGCTCGACTCGCGCCCGCCGAGGGTCTCGAGGTTGATGCCCTCGGCGATCACCACGATGGAGAACGCGTGGCCCAGGCCGCGCCGGTGCGCCAGGTGGTCAATGACCTCGTCCATCGTGATGGGGAACTCCGGGATGATGATGAGGTCGGCGCCGCCGGCGAGCCCGCCCATCGCGGCGACCCACCCGGTTGCGCGGCCCATCGTCTCGACCACCATCACGCGGTGGTGGGACGCCGCGGTCGTGTAGAGGCGGTCGAGGGACTCAGCGACGAAGGAGATCGCGGTGTCAAAGCCAATGCAGTAGTCGGTGCCCGGCAGGTCGTTGTCGAGGGTCTTCGGTACGCCGACCACGGGACCGCCGCGCTCGGCGAGCCAGTGGCTGATCCGCTGGGTGCCGTCGCCGCCAATGGCGATGAGCGCGTCGAGGTGCTCGCCGATCGTGGCGAGGACGCGCTGGCGCCCGCCCGAGGGGCTGTCGAGGTCGTAGCGCGCGGTGCCGAGCAGGGTCCCGCCCTGTCCGATCACGCCCCCCAGGTCGCTCGGCGTGAGTTCCCGAGCGCTGAACCCCTGGGCCAGGCCCTGCCAGCCGTTGGCGACGCCCAAGACCTCGTGGCCGTCGCGAAAGGCCATGGTCGAAATGCCCCGGATGGCGGCGTTGAGGCCCGGCGCGTCGCCGCCCGCGGTGAGAACTCCTATGCGCATCGCGTCTCGCCTTTCTTGGCCCAACTGTAGGCGAGGCCCGCGCGGACCCCTCGAGCCATCGCGCGCGCAGCCGCTCTGTTCGAGGACACTGGGTTGGTGACTGCCAACGCGCCGAGCGACAGCACGACCTGCGTCAGTCGGTTCGCGGTCTTTTCTGAGTGCCCCCAGTGCGGCGGCACACTCGCGGCCGAGCACGCGCACTTTCGCTGCGCGGGATGCGGCTGGCGTGACAGCTGTTGTGACTGACGCCTTTCGCTAGCCGACGCCCGAAAATTCCTCTTCATTTCACTTCGGTCACCCCCGGAATTCACGGACCGGTTACCTCTCCTTCGTAGGTTTCGCCGTGACGATTGCGTACACCGGGCCACCGGTGCGCGAGAGCCCACGATTCACTTTCTTTAGGAGGAGAGCGGATGATGACCAAGCACCTAGGGAGAAAGCTCGGCGTGGCGTTGGCCGCGCTCGGACTGTTCTCCACGATGGCGGTGACCATGGCGGGAGCCACGGCCTCGTTGAACGGCGACCTGACCTTTGCCTCGGCGGATGGTGCAGCAAGCATCAACCCGGCGATGGGTGGGTCGAGCTTCGACGAGCCGTTCTTCAACTCGGCGATCCCCATTTATATGACGGACGCGGCGAAGGTGTCGGGGGCCAACGCACCCTCGAGCATCGCGCTCTACACGCCGGTCGGCTCGACTGCGGGTAAGAAGGGCGTTGTCGCGGGAACCTACGCCGTAGGTGCGACCGACGTCCCGATGGGCACGGTCGTCAACGGCACGAACCTCGACTCGTCGATCCTGACCAACGCCGACCCGGCGCACACGCTCAGCTCCTACCAGCAGGTGCCGGTGGTGCTGGGAGGCGTGGGGATGATGTACAACCTGCCGGGCCTCACTAAGTTCAAGGCCTACCCCGTCATCCTCAACGCCGCGGCGATCGCGGGCATGTACGACGGACAGATCACCAACTGGAACGACCCCTCGATCTGTGCGCTCAACCCCAAGATCGTCAACGTCACGTACAAGTTCTTGAAGAAGAAGGGTAAGTTCGTACTCAAGCACGGCAAGAAGGTCAAGGTCGTGGCGTCGTCCAAGTGCGCGATGCCCAACGTTCCGGTGGTGCCGGTGTACCGCGCGGACGGATCGGGCACCACGTTCATCACGATGGACTACCTCAACCAGACCGAGGGCGCGAGCTTCAAGACACCCGCCGGAGCGGAGGTCTACCCGGGCACGACGTTCCAGGTCGGCGAGGTCCCGAGCACGGGCCTCGGCGCTCAGAAGAACGCCGGCGTCGCGGCTGACGTCGAGCAGACGGCTGGCGCGATTGGCTACGTCGAGTACTCGTACATCCTGCTCCAGCACACCCTGCCGGCGGCTCGCCTCATCAACTCAGCGGGCAAGGTCGTCTCGATCAACGAGGCCAGCATCGCCGCGGACGCGGCGGCGTTTGCCAGCTCGCCGCCCAAGGAGAGCGTGAACGGCGTGGTCTCGAGCTTCTCCATCGTGAACGGCGCGGGCGCGACGTCCTACCCCATCGCCGGATACAGCTGGGCGGTAGTTCGCCAAGACTGGAACGGCCTCGGCACCGTGGGGGGTACCTCCGCGTCACTCAACTCGGAGAAGTTGGTGGCCAAGTTCCTCGACTGGTGTGTTGAGGGCGGCTCCGACGGCGGTCAGAACGTCGCCAAGCTCCAGGGCTACGTGCCGCTGCCCTCCTACGTGGTCGCCGTTGCTCAGGCCCAGGTGAGCGCGATGACGTACAACGGAACGTCACTCGGGCTGAGTTAGGAACCTCGAGCAACGTGGCGCGCAGCGATCGATGAGTACGACCTCGGAGGTCGACGCGCCTCGCTCTGAATCGGAAGTGGCCGAGAGG
>JBOGFU010000042.1:0-1882 GCA_050743545.1 Acidimicrobiales bacterium
CCCCTAGCCCGGGGACACCCACCGGCCCGTACGTGGTCTATCTGGATTCGCGCCCGGTCGCACGCCGGGGCCGGTCAGTCCAGACCGAGGCGGTAGAGGCTCGAGTCGCGCACGGAGAATCCCATGCGCTCGTAGAGGGCGTGGGCGGCCTCGCGCGAGCGGTGGCTCGTGAGGTCGAGCGTGCGCGCGCCCGCGGCCCTCGCCGCCGCGATCATCGCCGCGGTGAGGGACTCGCCGACCCCGCGGCCGCGCGCCGACTCGTCGACGACGACGTCCTCGACCCACGCGCGCAGCCCGGTCGGGATCGAGAAGACGACCAACGTCGCGACCCCGACGATCTCCCCCTCGTCGCGTGCGACGAACAGGGTCGTCGTCGACGACTCGACGATCGCGCTCAGACCGTCGACGCTCAGCGCCCGGGCGTTCGACGAGAGTTGGGGCAACAGGCGGTTGAGCGCCGCGAGGAGCTCGTCGTCGGCGACCCGCGCGGCGTCGACCTCGATCGCCATCAGGCCTCCCGCCAGACGGGGCGGCGCAGGTCGTCGTAGACGACGTCGCGCGCCTCGCCGCGGATCGCGGCGAAGACCGGGTCGGCCCAGCGCTCGGCGCCGATGATCGGCGAGGGCAGCCCCTCGCGGGCAAACCAGCCCGCGTCGGAGGCCTCGAGGGGGTTGGCCGCGAGCTCGCCACCCACGCGACGACAGAGGAAGAGCAGTGAGAAGAGCGGTATCCGCGACACCCCGAGGCGCATGCCGTCGAGCACCGCGATGAGGCGAACCGGCTCGACCTCGACCCCCGTCTCTTCGAGGACCTCCTTGACCACGACCTCGGGCGCGGAGTAGCCCACGTCGCACCACCCCGTGGGGTAGAGCCAGTAGCCCGAGTCGGCGCGACGGATGAGCAACAGGCGCCCCTCGTCGTCGGCGACCGCGGCGCCGACGGCGACCTTGGGCGTGACGTAGCCGGGCACGCCGCGCCCGACCTGGGCCATCCACTCGACCACCGCGCCGTCGGCGTCGACCACGCCGTCGAGCCCCGCGCCGGCGCAGGCCTTGATGTCGCCCGCGATGTGCAGGACCTCTTCGTAGCGCTCGCGCTCGAAGTCGCTCTCGGTAAAGCCGATCCCCGTCACGGCCACCCCGGCGAGTGACTCGGCCCAGCGACGCAGCGTCTTCTCCGGGACGTCAGCCATCTAGAGCAGCGTCGCCGCGAGCACCTCGTCGAGCGTGCCCACGACCCCGGTGTAAAAGTCGCCGAACTCGCCGTAGAGCGCCGAGCCCTCGTCAAAGCGCATCGTGTACACGCACTCCTTGAGGTCGTCGACGTGCGCGGCGAAGAGCGTGACGCCCCACTCGAAGTCGTCGAGCCCCGTCGAGCCGGTGACCAGCTGGAGCACGCGCCCGCGGAAGGTGCGCCCGACCTTGCCGTGGCCCATCATGAGTGACTCGCGCTCCTCATAGCCCAGCGCGTACCAGTTGTGCGTGTCGCCGCGGCGCTTGGTCATGGGGTAGAAGCAGAACGCGCGCAGGCCCTCGGGGGGCAGCACGGGGTAGAGGCGCGCGTTGAGCATCTCCTCGGGCATGCCGCTCGCGTATTCGCTGACCTCGGTCACCGACACGTAGCTCTCCGAGACCATCAACCCCGCCGCCTGGACCCGCGTCTGAAAGCGGCGCAGGTCCCACAGGTCCGGGCCGAGCACCATGAGGCAGAGGTCGGCCTTGGCGCCGAGGATCGCCGCCGTGACGACCTGGAGTCCCTCCTCGAGCGCGGTGTCGACGGCCTCGCCGAGCGCGCGCGCGTCGACCTCGACGTCGGTGTGGCAGAAGAGGTGGAGCACGTTGAGCCCGCGCGAGGGCGTCAGCGGGGCGGGGCGGTCCACGAC
>JBOGFU010000043.1:0-5346 GCA_050743545.1 Acidimicrobiales bacterium
CGCGCGAGCCGGCGCATCTCGGCGACCGAGTCGTCCGACGTGACCGACACGACGCGGTCCACGAGGTCGGCGTGGCGCTGGTAGATCTTGGGCACGAAGCCGTCGGAGATGCCCTCGATGCGGTGCAGCCCCGTGTCGCCGCACATGATCGTGCACGACTCCGCGGGCTCGAGCGCGACCAGGAGGACGTCGGGGTTGGCCGCGCGGAGGGCCTGGCCCACGCCGATCAGGGTCCCCCCCGTGCCCACGCCCATGACGAACGCGCTGGGCTCGGTGCCCGGCGGGAGCTGGGAGAGGATCTCGGGGCCGAGCCAGGTCCGGTTCTCCTCGACGTTCCACTCCGACTCGAACTGGTGGGGCGCGAAGTAGCCGGGGAGGTGGCCGAGGCGGTCGGCCTCGGCGAGCGCCTCGTTGACGTGGAAGGTCCCCACCGAGTGGATCTGGGCGCCGAAGGCGACGGAGATCGCCGTGCGCTCGGGGCTGAGCCCTTCGGGCATGACGACGACCATTTTGTAGCCCTTGACCGCGGCGATCATGCTCATCGCGTTGCCGGTGTTGCCACTGGAGGCCTCGACGATGGTGTCGCCGGGGTGGAGTAGGCCCTCGCGCTCTGCGCGCTCAATGAGGTAGCGCGCCATGCGCGCCTTGATCGACCCTGACGGGTTGAGGTACTCGAGCTTGAGCCAGACCCCGTCGACCTTGATCAGCGGCGTCGCGCCGATCGCGTCGAGGACCGTCGCGCGCGCATCACTCGTGGCCACGTTGCCCCCTTCCCACGACGCTCAACACTACGACCGCGAGCGGGTGACTAAGAGACGGTCATCCCACCGTCAACGCGCACGTCGGCGCCGGTGATCGCGGACGAGTGCGTCGAGCAGACCCACGCGACGGCCGCGGCGACCTCGGACGGCTCAATGAGACGCCCCAGCGGCTGTTGGGCGGCGAAGGCCTCCGCGGACTCGAGGCCGTAGACGCGCGCCGACGCGTCAAGGGTCTGCGTGCGTGTCGACCCCGGGCTCACCGCGTTGGCGGTGACGCCGAATTCGGCGAGGTCCATCGCGACCGCGCGGATGAGACCGATCACCGCGTGCTTGGCCGCGCTGTAGGCGGCGAGGTGCCGCAACCCGAGTGACCCCGCGGCCGACGCCACGGCGACCACGCGCGAGTTTGCGTGGGGGCCGTTGGCGATGAGCACCGGCGCGGCGGCATCGATGAGGCGCCTCGTGCCCAACACGTTGATCGACCAGACCGCGTCGAACGCGGCGTCGTCGACCTCCCACAGCGGCCCGCCGCCCGCGACGACCCCCGCGCCCGCGACGACCGCGTTGAGGGCGCCGAAGTGGCGCGTCGCGGTCTCGACGGCGAGCGCCATGTCGGTCGCGCTGCGCACGTCGCCCACGAGTCCGAGCACGGCGTCGCCGTGGCGCTCCACGAGGTCGTCCAGGTCACCGGGCGTGGCCATGGGATAGGGCACCTCGGGCACGTCGCGGCAGCGATCTACCGCGACGACCCGGTAGCCCTCGGCGACCAGCGCGTCGACCGTCGCCGCGCCGATCCCGCGCGCCGCGCCGGTGACGATCGCGACGCGACTCACGGACCGGGTGCGCGCGCGAACCCCGCGGGCACGATGACGTCGTCGGGTCCGAGCTCGGCGACGCTCGAGCGTCCCAGCGCGAGCAGCGCCGAGTCGAGCCCGCCACGCAGCACGTCGAGGACGTTCTCGACCCCGACCTGGCCGTTGGCGGCGAGCCCCCACAGGTACGCGCGGCCGATCATGACCGCGCGAGCGCCGAGCGCGAGGGCCTTGGCCACGTCGGCGCCGCGACGCACCCCCCCGTCGAGCAGTACCTCGACCTCGCCGCCCACCGCGGCGGCGACGCTGGGCAGGAGGCGCAGCGCGCCCGGGGTCGAGTCGAGGTTGTTGCCGCCGTGGTTCGACACCGACAGCGCGCTCGCGCCGGCGTCGACGCAGCGCCGTGCGTCGTCGGCGCGTCCCACGCCCTTGACCATGAACGGCCCGCCCCACAGCGCCGCCAGCCACGCGACGTCCTCCCAGCTCGGCGGCGGCGTGCCCATCCATTCGGCGTAGGCCTCGAAGAACGTCGGGGTGTGACCATCCACCGCCATGTTGGGCGTGAGCAGCGTCGGGATGTGGCCCGTGCGCACGAAGGACCACAGCCACGCCGGTCGCGCGAGCGCCTCGGGCGCGCTGCGCAGCATCGCTCGCAGGTCCATTCGCTGGGGGATCCACGGGCTGCCCCAATCTCGGCCGTGGCTGAACGACCAGTCGAGCGTGAGGATCAGGCCCTTGGCCCCCGCGGCGCGGGCGCGCTCCACGCGGGCGGCGATCGCGTCGCGGTCCCCCGCCCAGTAGACCTGAAAGAACATCTGCGCGGTGGCCGCGGCGACCTCTTCGACGCCGCGACTCGCGAACGAGCTGAGCCCCATGGCTACCCCGCGACTCGCCCCCGCGCGCGCGACCGCGACCTCACCGTCGGGGTGGACCGCCTGGACCCCGGTCGGAGAGAGAACCACGGGCATCGAGAGGCTCTGGCCCATCACGGTGGTCGCGAGGTCACGCTTCGCCGAGTGGCCCGCGACGTGCGGGGCGACGCCGACCTCGTCGAACGCGGCGACGTTGTCGGCCATGGTGAGGCCCCGCTCGGTCCCGGCGACGAGGGCGGAGTAGACCGAGCGCGGGAGACGACGCTCCGCGCGACGCTGCGCCGCGGCCACGGTCTCGAACCACTCACCCACGAGCACCCCCCGACACGTGCGAAGGATACCCGAGGGCCCCCGCGAGCCCCATGCCTAGCGGGCGCTCAACGCGACGCGCACGCGGCGCGAGTGATCGACGCTGGGGGCCGGACGCGCCGACGCGCGCGCGAGCGCCTCGTCGGCGTGGCCGAAGACGCACTCGGGGTCGGGGTCGTCGAGGTCGAGCCCAGTGAAGAACTTCGCCGCCATGCACCCGCCGCGGCACGCGTCGTAGCTGCCACACGACGCGCACGCGCCCGGGCTCTGGGGCGCGCGCAGCGACGCGAAGAGCTCAGAGTTTTCCCAGACGTCGCCAAAGCCCGCGTCGCGGATGTTGCCCGCGCGAAAGCGGTCGTGAATCACGAAGGGGCACGCGTAGACGTCGCCCACGGGGTCGACGAGACAGACCACGCGCCCCGCGCCGCACAGGTTGAGCCCCTCCAAGGGCTCGCCCCACGCCGACAGGTGGAAGAACGAGTCGCCGGTCAGGACGTCGGGGCGGTCCCGCAGCCAGTCGTACAGGTAGCGGCCCTGGGCGCGTGTCGGGTGAAGCTGCGCCCACACGTCGGCGCCCCGGCCCGACGGTCGCAGTCGCGTGAGGCGCAGCTGGGCGCCGTAGCCACTCGCCATCGCGGCGAACTCGTCGAGTTGAGCGACGTTGTCGCGGGTCACGACGACCGACACCTTGAAGCCCGCAAAGCCCGCGGACGCGAGGTGATCCATCGCTCGGCGCGCCGCGTCGTAGCTGCCCGCGCCACGAACTGCGTCGTTGGTCGCGGCGTCGACGCCGTCGATCGAGACCTGCACGTCGACGTAGTCCAACGCGGCGAGGCGACGCGCCGCCGCGGCGTCGATCCGCGTTCCGTTGGTCGAGAACTTGACGCCGACGTGGCTCTCCACGCAGTGTTCGACGAGCTCGAAGAAGTCCCGACGGATCGTGGGCTCGCCCCCGCCCACGTTGACGTAGAAGACCTTCATCGACGCGAGCTCGTCGACGAGCGCGGTGGCCTCCGCGGTCGTGAGCTCGCGCGGGTCGCGCCGACCCGACGACGACAGGCAGTGCGTGCAGGCGAGGTTGCACGCGTAGGTGAGCTCCCAGGTGAGACAGATCGGCGCCGCGAGGCCCCGCTCGAAACGGTCGCGAAGCCCGCTAGCCGCGCTCAACGAGCACCCCCGAGCGAGCGAGCGAGCCGAGGGCGGTGACGTAGCGCACGCGTTCGGCGGGCTCGACCAATTCGTCGAGCGCGGAGTCGGCGCTGGGGTGAGAAGCCAGCACGCTGGCGAGCTCGACCAGACGGCGCGACTTGAGAAAGACCAGTCGACGCGAGCCGTGGTGGTAGGCCAACGCGCCGAACTCCTCGTCGCGCAGGGAGACCTCGGGGCTGAGGCTCCACGGCGACGAGGCGTCGAACTCGGGCGGGGTCACCGCCTAGTAGACGCCGCAGAGGCCGTCGATGGAGACCTCCTCGACCAGCAGCTCTTCGACCCCATCAACGACCGGCTCCTCGTGAATAGCCAACGACATCGCGACCACCTCCCGTTGCCCCATTCTGGTCCACGGGGCGCGGCGAAACTGACCTGGGAGACTGCGTCGGTGGACTCCTCGCTCGTCCCCGTTGGCGCCGCGGTCCCCGAGGGTGCGACGCTCTCGATGGACCCGCTCGCCGTCGACTACGGCCCCGGCCTCGTCGCGGGTGGGTCGCCGTGGCGGCTCCTGCGCCTCTCGGGTGTCGCGCGGGGCGCGGTCGAACGATGGCGGTCGGGTGGATCCGTCGAGGCTGGCGACGGTCGTCTCGCGCGAAGCCTGGTCGACGCGGGGCTCTTCTTCGTGGAGGGCGATCCCGACACCCGCGTCGACGACGTCGACGTCGTCGTCCCCGTGCGCGACGACCCCGAGCGCCTCGATCGTCTCCTCACCGCACTGGTGGGGCTTCACGTCACGGTTGTCGACGACGCGTCGCACGACGCGCCGGCGGTCGTCGCGGTAGCGACCAACGCCGGCGCGCGCCTCGTCCGCCGCGACGCGAGCGGGGGGCCCGGCGCCGCGCGCAACTCGGGCGCTCGGGCGACGTCGCGCCCGCTCGTCTGGTTCATCGACGCTGACGTTCAAGTCGGTGACGCGCGTGACGTCGTGGCGCGCCTACGGGCCCCGCTCGCGGACCCGCGCGTGGGCGTCGTCGCGCCGCGAGTGGTTGGGGCCGCCGGGCTGAGCCAGCGCGACCGGTTCGAGGCCCGCTTCTCGCCACTCGACCAAGGACCCCGCGACGCCCTCGTGCGACCGGGCGGCGCGGTGGGGTTCGTCCCCGCGGCGTGCCTGCTCGTTCGCCGCGACGCGCTCGGCGACGGCTTTGACGAATCGATGCGCGTCGGCGAGGACGTCGACCTGGTGTGGCACGCCGTTGAGCGTGGGTGGCTCGTTCGCTACGTCGCGTCGACGGTGGTTCAACACCACGCGCGCGACTCGTGGCGCGCGTGGTGGGGCCAACGCCGCGCCTACGGGCGCTCGTCGGCCGACCTGGCGGCGCGCCACGGCAGCGCCGCGGCACCGCTGGGCGCGGACCGGTGGACCCTCATCGCGTGGGGCGGGGC
>JBOGFU010000044.1:0-5882 GCA_050743545.1 Acidimicrobiales bacterium
GAGGCGTCGCTCGCCGCCGCCGCGCTGGCCATCGGCGCGGGGGCTCGCGTCGTGCGCGCCCACGACGTTCAAGGCACCGTGCGCGTGCGCGACGCGATCGCCGCGGTCCTGGAGGCGCCGTGAGCGCGTCGTCGGTGTGCGTCGTGGGCACCGACTCGACGATGGTCTACGACGCGCTCCACGGCGTGGTCGACGACGCGCTCGACGGCCTCGACCCGGCGCTCTGCCTCACCGACCTCACGGCACGCGACGCCGCGGGGTCGGGCGAGCGCGTGGGTGGCGCGGCGCTCGAGGCGCTCAACACGCCGGGGCTCCTCGCCGAGCGTCGCGTCGTCGTCATCCGCGACGCCCAGCTCCTCGTCGCCGACGAGGTCGACGCACTGGTGTCGTGGATCTCGTCGCCGAGCGCAACGGCGAGCCTGATCGTCGCGGTGGTGGGCGCCAAGAGCAACCGGCTCGCCAAGGCGTGCGACCGTCTGGTCGAGACCAACGTCGGTTCCGGCGCCCGCCCGCGCGCGGCGTTCGTCGAGGAGAAACTCGCCCAGTACGGCGTGGGCGCCGACGGAGCGGCCGTGGCCTTCGTCGCCGAGCGCGTGGGCGACGACGTCGCGCGGGTGGACTCGCTCGCGAGGACCCTGCGCGCGATCTACGGCACCGCGCCGCTGACCGCGGCCCAGATCGAGCCCTACGTGGGCGACGCGGGCGCGGTGCCCGCGTGGGACCTCACCGACGCGATCGACCGCGGCGACGCCCCGGGCGCGATCGTCGCCGCGCGGCGCATGCTCGACTCCAAGGACCGCGCGGGCCTCCAGGTCGTCAACATCCTCCAGCGGCACTACCTCGCGATGACGCGCCTCGAGGGCAGCGGCGTGCGCGGGCGCGACGACGCCGCAGCGCTGCTGTCGATGAGCCCCTACCCCGCGGAGAAGGTGCTGCGCACGAGCCAGCGCCTGGGCGCCGAGCGGATCGCCCAGGCGGTGCGCTGGGTCACCGGCGCCGACCTGGACCTCAAAGGGGCGGTGACCTACGGCACGCGCGAGGAGGGCGAGGTAGACCCCACAGAGGTCACCGTGGTCGAGGTGCTGGTCGCGCGCCTGGCCCGGATGACGCGCGCGGCGGCGAGGGGTTAGGCCTGGCCCTCACGCAGCGCGTTGACGCGCCGCATCAGCCCGCTCTTCTTGTTCGCGGCCTGGTTCTTGTGGATCACGCCCTTGGTCGCGGCCATGTCGATGCGCTTGATCGCGGTGCGCAGCGCGGCCTGCTCGTCCTCGGTACCGACCGCGGCCACGGCGCTCTTCGCGCGCGTGCGCAGCTCGGACTTGACCGCCTTGTTGCGCTCGCGGTCCTTCTCGTTCTGCTTGTTGCGCTTGATCTGGCTCTTGATATTGGCCACGGGTCCTCGTCTTCTGGTCGCCGGTTGCTGCTCGGCGGGGCCCGACAAGGCTAGCAGCCGACGCGCGGCGCTCTTCGAGCGTGACGAGGCGAACGGTAGCCTTACGGGACCGTGGCCACCACCCGCACGACCGTCGCGACGGCCCAGATTCGTAACTTTTCGATCATTTCGCACGTCGACCACGGCAAGTCGACCCTGTCGGACCGCATCCTCGAACTCACCGGCGCGGTCGACCCGCGACTCATGCGCGCGCAGTACCTCGACTCGATGGACATCGAGCGCGAGCGCGGCATCACGATCAAGGCCCAGAACGTCCGCGTCATCTACCTCGACTACATCCTCCAGCTCATCGACACCCCGGGCCACGTCGACTTCGGCTACGAGGTCAGCCGCTCGCTCGCGGCGTGCGAGGGCGCGGTGCTCCTGGTCGACGCGAGCCAGGGGATACAGGCCCAGACGCTGGCCAACTGCTACCAGGCGCTGGAGCACAACCTCGAGATCGTCGCCGTGCTCAACAAGATCGACCTGCCCGCGGCCGACCCCGAGCGCTGTCGCGACGAGCTCGAGCGCGTGCTGGGGCTCGACGGCGACGACGTCTTGATGATCTCGGCCAAGACCGGCGAGGGGGTCGCCGCGCTGCTCGACGCGGTGATCGCGCGCATCCCCGCGCCGGTCGGGGACCCCGCGGCCACGCTGCGCGCGCTGGTCTTTGACTCCTACTACGACCAGTACCGCGGGGTGATCAGCTCGGTGCGCGTCGTCGACGGCACGCTGCGCGCGGGCGCGCGCGTGCGCATGATGCAGGCCGGCGACAACCACGACGTCGAGGAGATCGGGCGTCGCACCCCCGAGATGACCCCGGTCGACGAGCTCGGCCCGGGCGAGGTCGGCTACCTGGTCGCCGGGATCAAGGACGTCTCGGGCGCGCGCTCGGGCGAGACCGTCACCGACGCGCTGCGCCCCTCGACGACCGCGCTCGAGGGCTACCAGGACCCCAAGCCGATGGTCTTCTGCGGCATCTATCCCATCGACGGCGACGACCTGGCCGACCTGCGCGACTCGCTCGACAAACTCAAGCTCAACGACGCGTCGATCACCTACGAGCCCGAGACCAGCCACGCGCTGGGCTTCGGGTTCCGCTGTGGGTTCCTCGGCCTGTTGCACATGGAGATCGTGCGCGAGCGGCTCGAGCGCGAGTTCAACCTCGCGCTCATCGCGACCGCGCCCTCGGTCGCCTACCTCGCCTACCTCTCCGACGGCTCGATGATCGAGGTCGACAACCCCACGGACCTGCCCGACCCGAGCCGCCTCGACCACATCGACGAGCCCATGCTCGAGATCACGATCATCACCCCGGCGGAGTACCTCGGCCCGGTGATGGACCTGTGTCAGTCGCGTCGCGCGGAGATGGGCAAGATGGAGTACCTGTCGACCGAGCGCGTCGAGCTGCGCTACACGATCCCGCTCGCCGAGGTCGTCATCGACTTCTTCGACGCACTCAAGTCCCGGACCAAGGGCTACGCGAGCCTCGACTACGAGCCCGGGGGCTACGTCACGAGCCCGCTGGCGCGCGTCGACCTGTTGATCAACCACGAGCCGGTCGACGCGTTCTCGACCATCGTGCACCGTGCCCACGCCGACGCCTACGGGCGGCGCATGGCCGAGCGCCTGCGCGAGCTCATCCCGCGCCAGATGTTCGACGTGCCGATCCAGGCGGCGATCGGCGGGCGCGTCATCGCGCGCGAGACCGTCAAGGCCCGGCGCAAGGACGTGTTGGCCAAGTGCTACGGCGGCGACATCACGCGCAAGCGAAAGCTCCTCGAGAAGCAGAAAGAGGGCAAGAAGAAGATGAAGAACCTCGGGCGCGTCGAGGTGCCCCAGGAGGCCTTCGTCGCCGCGCTCAAGCTCGAGGAGTGACCGGGGGCACCTAGCACTCGGTAGAATCGAGTGCTAACAGGAGGAGCCATGGCCCGTCGCGCGCCCACCAAGCCCGCGCCCGACCTCGACGCGCGCAAGGCGACGATCCTCGCCGCGGTCGTGTCCGAGCACGTCGACACCGCCCAGCCCGTGGGCTCCTCCGCGGTCGCGTCGAGCTCGGACCTCGACGTCTCGCCCGCGACCGTGCGCTCCGAAATGGTCGCGCTCGAGCGCGAGGGCTATCTCTCCCAGCCCCACACGTCGGCCGGGCGGGTTCCTACCGACAAGGGCTATCGCTACTTCGTCGACCACCTCACGACCGGCACGCTGGGCCCCGCCCAGCAGATGAAGGTCCGCGACTTCTTCGCCAACGTCCGCGGCGAGGTCGAGGACGTGCTCGAGGACACCGCGAGCCTGCTCTCCCAATTGACGAGCTACACGTCGGTCGTGGTCGGCGCGGGCCACGCCAAGGCGAGCGTGCTCTCGACCCAGCTGGTCAACCTCGACGCGCGCCACCACCTGCTGGTGACGGTCTTCTCCGACGGCGCGGTCGTCAAGCACAGCGTGTTCACGGTCTTTGACGCGACCCACGTCGACGTCGCCGAGGCGTCGCGTCAGCTCAACGCGCTTTTGTTGGGCACGACGATGTCCTCGAGGGTCCAGGTCCCCAGCCGTCAGGACCACGTCGCGACGCTGGTGCGTGAGGCGGTGAGCGCGCTGCACGCCGAGCGGCCGACGACCGACGGCGAGCAGGTCTTCATTGGTGGGTCGTCGCGGGTCGCCGAGTCCTTCGACGGCGTCGAGACCGTGCGGCGCGTGCTGGCGATCCTCGAAGAGGAGCTCCTCGTCGTGAGCCTGGTCCAGGACATCCTCGACCGCGGGCTCTCGGTGGCCATTGGCGCCGAGCACGGCTACGAGGCGCTCGCCAGCTGCGCGGTGGTCGTCGCGCCCGTGTCGGTCGACGGCGAGCCCGCGGGCGCGGTCGGCCTGCTGGGGCCGACCCGCATGAAGTATCGCGAGGCGCTCGCCGCGGCGCGCGAGGTCTCGCGCCACCTGTCGCGGCGCATTGCCGGCGAGGACGAGCGTGGCTAGCGCGGACCTCTACGAGGTGCTCGAGGTGGGCCACGACGCGAGCCCCGACGACCTCAAGCGCGCCTACCGCCGGCTCGCGCGCCAATACCACCCCGACGCCAACTCCGGCGACCCCGGGGCCGAGGCGCGCTTCAAGGAGGTCTCCCAGGCGTACGAGATCCTCTCGGACCCCGAGCGACGTGCCAACTACGACCGCTTCGGCGCCGACGTGGGCGCCGGGTCGCCCTTCGGCGCGGGGTCGGTCCAGGACATCTTCGACATGTTCTTCGGTGGCTTCGGCGCTCCGCGCGGGCGCCGCGGGCCCCAGCCGGGACCCGACGCCGAACTCACCGTCGACATCACGCTCGACGACGCGGCCTTTGGCTCGACCCGCGACGTGTCGGTCACGCTCGCGCGGCGCTGCCCCACCTGCGAGGGGAGCGGCTGCGCGCCGGGCACGGCGCCGGTGACCTGTGAGGAGTGCCAGGGCGCGGGCGAGGTGCGCCGCGTGCGCAACTCGATCCTCGGCCAGATGGTCACCGCGATGCCCTGCGCGCGGTGCTCGGGCACGGGTCAACGCATCGAGTCCCCCTGTGCGACGTGCCGCGGTGACGGGCGCACCAACGTCGCGACGTCGTTGACCGTGACGATCCCCGCCGGGGTCGAGGACGGGTCAACGATGCGCCTCGGCGACCGCGGCCCCGCGGGGCCGCGCGGGGGACCCAACGGCCGACTCTTCGTGCACCTGCGCGTCGCCCCCGACCCTCGGTTCGAGCGCTCGGGCGACGACCTGCACCACGAAGCCCACGTCGCCTTCACCCAGGCCGCGCTCGGCGCGACGATCACCGTGCCGACCCTGCGCGCGAGCGCGCAGATCGACGTCGAGCCCGGCAGCGCCCACGGCACGGTGCATCGACTCCGCCACGAGGGCGTGACCCACCTGCACGGGCGAGGTCGCGGCGACCTCTACGTGCACCTGGCCGTCGACGTGCCCACGTCGCTCGACGACGACTCGACCGAGCTGCTACGGCGCCTGGCCGAGCACCGCGGCGAAGACGTCCGCGCGCCCGCGGGTCGGCTCTTCGCGCGCCGCGGCGCGAAGAAGTGAGCCTCGAGGACCTGGCGCGTCGAGTCGGCGCGCTCACCCAGCTGCGCGTCGACGACCCGGCGCGTCCGGCCCTCACGATCGACCAGGACCACCACCTTCGCCGCGTGTTGCGCGCGCGACCCGGCGAGGAGGTCGTCGTGACCGACGGCCGGGGGGCCTGGGCGATGTGCCTCGTCACCGACGAGGGCCTGGACCTCGTCGGCGAGCCCGCGCGCGACCCCGCGCCCGCGCCGACGGCGCTCTACCTCGCGATGGTGCGCGGCGAGCGCGGCGAGTGGGCGGTCGCCAAGGCCACCGAGGTGGGCGTCGCGCGCGTGGTGCCCCTGGCGAGCGCGCGCACCGAGACCCCGCGCTCGGGCGAGCGCACGAGCAAGCTCGTGGCCCGGTGGCGGC
>JBOGFU010000045.1:0-4347 GCA_050743545.1 Acidimicrobiales bacterium
GGGTGCGAAAGCCGTCGGGTCCGCGCACCGCGGCGCCGAGGCGATCGGCGTCCGGATCGTTGGCGATGACCAGGTCCGCGTGAGAGTCCTCGGCCAGCGCGACGACGAGGTCGAGCGCGCCAGGCTCCTCGGGGTTCGGGAACGCGAGGGTGGGAAAGTCCGGGTCCGGGTCGAACTGTTCGTCAACGCGGGCCACGTGAGAGAAGCCGGCCGCGGCGAAGAGCTCAGTCATCGTCACCCCGCCGACGCCGTGCAGCGGCGTGTAGGCGACACGCAGTGCGCTAGACCCACCAAAGCGCGCCACGAGGTGATCGCGGTAGCGAGCGAGCGTCACGTCACCGACGACGTGGTGGCCGGGGTCGCCGCGTCGCCCGAGTGGCGGTGTCGCCGCCTCGGCGGCGTGGCGCTCCACGATCTCGTCGGCGGGCGGGACGATCTGGGCGCCGTCGCTGGCGTAGAGCTTGTAGCCGTTGTCGAGGGGCGGGTTGTGACTCGCCGTCACCATGATTCCCGCGGCCGCACCGAGCTCCTTCACGCAGAACGCGGTGAGCGGCGTGGGCAGGGGGCACGGCAGTTCGTGGACGACGACGCCCGCGCCAAGCAGCACCGCGACGACCTCGTCGTTGAATGCCTCGGAGCCGCGCCGCGCGTCACGCCCGACGACGACTCCACGGGCCGGGTCGACGCCGGTCTCGGCGAGCCAGGCCACGACCCCCTGGGTCGCGCGCCGCACCGTCAGGCGATTCATCCCCGCGGGCCCGGCCCTCACGGGTCCGCGCAGGCCTGCGGTGCCGAAGGTCAGAGGCGCGGCGAAGCGTCGCGCGAGCTCGTCGTCGTCGCCGGTGTCGACGAGCGACTGGATCTCGGCGCGGTCGGCGGCGTCGGGGTCGGCAGCCATCCACGCGACGGCGCGTGCGACCAGGTCGCCGCTCACAGAACCGGTATAACCCGCGCGAGGAGGTCGCCAAGTGACGCCGCGGCCGCCTGGCCGGCCTCAAGGACCTCGCGATGGTCGAGCCGCGCGGACGTGACACCCGCGGCGAAGTTGGACACCAGGCTGAACCCGACGACCTCGGCGCCGAGGTGGCGCGCGGCGATCGCCTCGAGCACGGTCGACATGCCCACCAGCGACGCGCCCATGGTCGCCAGCATCGTGATCTCGGCCGGGGTCTCGTAGTGGGGCCCGCGCAGTCCGGCGTAGACACCCTCGGTGATCTCGGGTGCCACAACGCGGATCCGCTCTCGAGCGGCCGCGGTGTAGAGGTCGCTCAGATCGACGAATCGAGCGCCCACGTCGGCGGGCGGGGCCGCGCCCTCCATGGGCGACGTCGCCGTCAGGTTGAGGTGGTCACGGATGAGCACGACGCGACCCGGCGCGATGTCGGGGTCGATGCCCCCGGCGGCGTTGGTCAGCACCACCGAGCGCGCGCCCGCGGCGATCACGCAGCGGACCGGGTGAACGACGGTGGCGACGTCGTGGCCTTCGTAGAGGTGGACGCGGCCCGACACCAAGGCGACGATTCGACTCCCCACGCGCACGGTAAGGATCCGCCCGGAGTGGCCGGCGACGCTCGGTGCGACAAAGCCCGGCAGGTCGACGGTGGCGACGTCGGCGAGGGGTTCGCCCAGCGTGGCCGAGCCCTCGCGCCAGCCCGAGCCCAAGACCACCGCGGCGTCAAACGCGTCGACGCCACTGGCTTTGAGCAGGGCGTCGCCCGCGGCCCGCGCGAGGGCGTAGGGGTCGGTCATTGGCCGATCGTGTGCCACACGGTGGACGTCTCGACGAACGCCCGAAGCCGCTTCATGGGGTCGCCCGGGCGCCGGACCACTCGCTTGATCGACCCCGCCGCGCTCGCCGCGAGCTCGTCGGGGTCGCTCGCGCCCTCGAGGTCCAGCCCGTCGACGTCCTCGTGGGAGGCCAGCACGGGCGCGAGCTCGTCGGTGCGCCCGGGGACGAGGTTGAGCACGCCCCCCGGCAGGTCGCTGGTCGCGGCCATCTCGCCCAGCAGGAGCGCGGGCGTGGGGCGCGACTCGCTGGGAACCGCAACGACCGCGTTGCCCACGCAGATCGGGGCGAGCACCGCGTCGACGAAGCCGAAGAGCGACGAGGCCTGGGGCGCGATGACGCCCACCACCCCGGAGGGGACGGGCAACGAGAAGTTGAAGAACGGCCCCGCGACGGGGTTGGCGCCGCCCAAGACCTGGGTGACCTTGTCGGACCACCCCGCGTACCACACCACGCGGTCGACCGAGCGCGCGACCTCCGCCTCGGCGGCGGCGTCGTCGAGTCCCTCGCACCGCGACACGTGCTCGGCGAGCTCGGCGCGCCGAGACTCGGCCATCTCCGCGAGGCGGTAGATCACCTGTCCGCGGTTGTAGGCGCTGAGCGACCACCACTTGGCTTGGGCCCCGCGCGCGGCGCGCACGGCGTCGCGAAGGTCCTTGCGCGAACCCTGCGCGACGTTGGCGAGGAACGCGCCCGCGGCGTTCGTGACCTCGTAGCTACGCCCGGACTCCGAGCGCGGGAACGCGCCGTCAACGTAGAGCTTGTAGGTCTTTCGCACGTCGAGCCGGTCAGACATCTAGGTACGCCTCCAGACCGTGACGCCCGCCCTCTCGTCCGAACCCCGACTCGCGCACCCCGCCGAAGGGGCTGGTCGGGTCGAACTTGTTGAAGGTGTTGGCCCAGATCACCCCCGCGCGCAGGCGCTCGGCGACCCACAGCGTGCGGCTGCCCTTCTCGCTCCACACGCCGCACGCGAGCCCGTAGGTGGTGTTGTTGGCCTTGGCGATGGCTTCGTCGGGGGTGCGGAAGGTCAGCACCGAGAGCACGGGGCCGAAGATCTCCTCGCGCGCGATGCGGTGGCTCTGGGCGACGTCGGCGAAGACCGTCGGCGCGAACCAGTAGCCCCGGTCGGGAAGCTCGCACGAGCTCGAGTAGCGCACCGCGCCCTCGGCCTCCCCGTACGCCGTGAGTTCGGTGATCCGCTCGAGCTGCGCCGCGGAGTTGATCGCGCCGACGTCGGTGTTCTTGTCGAGCGGGTCGCCGACGCGCAGCTGCTCCATGCGCCGCACCAGGCGGCGCAGGACCTCGTCGGCCACCGACTCTTGGACGAGCAGGCGCGACCCCGCGCAGCAGACGTGGCCCTGGTTAAAGAAGATGCCGTCGATGATCCCCTCGATCATCTCGTCGATCGGCGCGTCGTCGAAGACGATGTTGGCGCCCTTGCCGCCGAGCTCGAGCGTGAGGCGCTTGGCCGAGTGAGCGACGCGGCCCTGAATCAGGCCGCCGACCTCGGTCGAGCCGGTGAACGCGATCTTGTCGACGCCCGGGTGGTCGACCAGCGCCGCGCCGGTCGACCCGTCGCCGGTCACGATGTTGACGACCCCGGGGGGCAGGTCGGCCTGCTGGAGGATCTCGGCGAGGACCAGCGCGCTGAGCGGGGTGGTTTCGGCGGGCTTCAACACGCAGGTGTTGCCCGCCGCGAGCGCGGGCGCGAGCTTCCACGCGGCCATGAGGAGGGGAAAGTTCCACGGGATGATCTGGCCGGCCACCCCCAAGGGCCGCGGGCTCGGCCCGAAGCCCGCGTGCTCGAGCTTGTCGGCCCAGCCCGCGTAGTAGAAGAAGTGCGCGGCGGCGAGCGGCACGTCCACGTCGCGGCTCTCACGGATGGGCTTGCCGTTGTCGAGGGTCTCGACCACGGCGAGCTCGCGAGCGCGCTCCTGGATGAGGCGCGCGACGCGGTAGAGGTACTTGGCGCGCTCGGCGCCGGGCATCGTGGACCAGACGTCCTCGTAGGCGCGCCGCGCGCTCGCGACCGCGGCGTCGACGTCCCCGGCGCTCGCCTGGGCGACGGTCGCGAGCGGCTCTTCGGTCGCGGGGTTGAGCGTCGTGAACTGGGCGTGCTCCCCCGGGTCGGTCAGTTTTCCGTTGATGAACAGCCCGTAGCTCGCACGAAGGCGCGCGATCGACGCCGACTCGGGCGCCGGGTCATACTCCATCGACGACAGCCGGGAGGTCGAGAGCTCGCCGGCCATCAGTCGGCGCTGAATTCGTCGGGGCGCACATAGGCGCCGTCGCGCTGCTTGGCGCGCTGCATCAGCAGGTCGTTGAGCAGGCTCGACGCGCCGAAGCGGAATCGTTGGGGGGTCAGCCAGGCCGACCCCGCGGACTCGTTGACGACGACCAGGTAGCGGATGGCGTCTTTGGTCGAGCGGATCCCACCGGCGACCTTGACCCCGATGACCTGGCCGGTGGTCTCGGCGAAGTCGCGCACCGCCTCGAGCATCACGAGCGCGACGGGCAGCGTGGCGTTGACCGTGACCTTGCCCGTGGAGGTCTTGATG
>JBOGFU010000046.1:0-5093 GCA_050743545.1 Acidimicrobiales bacterium
GTGTGGGCTCGGGCGACACCGTCGCGCTGCTGCTGCGCAACGACGTCGAGCTCTTCGAGGCCGTGATGGCGTCGTCGGCGCTCGGCGCGTCGCCCGTGCCGATCAACTGGCACGGCAGCGCCGAGGAGGTCGCCTACGTGCTCACCGACAGTCGCGCGCGCGTGCTCGTCGGCCACGCCGACCTCCTGCGCGGGGTCGCCGCCGCGGTGCCGGCCTCGGTGCACGTGCTCGGCGTGAGGACCCCCGCCGACATCGCGCGCGGCTACGGGGTCTCCGCCGACGAGTCGATGCTCGCCGACGGGGTCACCGAGTGGGGCCCCTGGCGCGACGGCTTCGCCCCGGGCGACGCCGACGTCTCCGCCGACGCCGGGACCATCCTCTACACGTCGGGCACGACCGGTCACCCCAAGGGGGTGCGGCGGATCCCGGGCACGCGCGGCGAGACCGACGCCGGCGCCTACACGATGGACGTGCTGCGCTACTTCGGGCTGTGGCCGACGATGCGCACGGTGATCGCGGGACCGATGTACCACTCCGCGCCCTACGCCTACGCGATGGCCGCGGCGCGCTACGGCGCGGACCTCATCGTTCTCCAGGACCGCTTCGACGCCGAGGGGCTCCTCGCGCTGGTCGAGCGCCACCGCATCGACTCGCTCTACCTCGTGCCCACGATGTTCGTGCGGCTCCTGCGCCTCGGCGACGACGTGCGAGCCCGCTACGACCTCTCGTCGCTACGCCAGGTCAGCCACACCGCGGCGCCCTGCCCGCCCGCGGTCAAGCGCGCGCTCATCGAGTGGCTGGGCCCAATCGTCACCGAGTTCTACGGGTCGACCGAGGTCGGCCTGGTCACCGGGTGCGACTCGGCCGAGTGGCTCGCCCACCCCGGCTCGGTGGGCCACCGCCTCGCGAGCTGCGAGGTGCGCGTGCTCACCGACGAGGGCGAGGCCGGGGTCGGTGAGGTGGGCCAGGTCTTCGTGCGCGCCCACGCCGCGAGCGACTTCACCTACGAGGGGCGCGCCGACGACCGCGCGGCGATCGAGCGCGACGGCCTCGTCACTTGCGGCGACGTGGGCTACTTCGACGCCGACGGCTACCTCTACCTGTGCGACCGCGTGCGCGACATGATCATCTCGGGCGGGGTCAACATCTACCCCGTCGAGGTCGAGGCCTGCCTGCTCACCCTGGCCGGGGTCGCCGACGTCGCGGTCTTCGGCGTGCCCGACGACGAGTTCGGCGAGTCGGTCGCCGCGGCGGTCCAGCTCGACGCGGGCGCGACGCTCAGCGCCGAGGACGTGCGCGCTCACGTGCGCGCCCACCTCGCGCACTTCAAGGCGCCCAAGGTCGTCGCCTTCCACGACGAGCTCCCGCGCGAGGACACCGGCAAGATCTTCAAGCGCAAGCTGCGCGCCCCCTACTGGGAGGGCGCGGGCCGGACGATCTAGCGCGGCCCAGATATGACGTTGGCCCCTGGCTGTGCAACCTGCGCGCGCGCGAGTATCGGGTGAGAGGGACGCCGCCGCACGGGCGCGGGGCCCGCGCGCGACGCCAGCGGCCATGTCACGTGAGACCGAGGAACGCGCGTCGGCGACCAACGACGGCGCGCAGCGAGACGAGGCGAGGCGTCGGGTGGCCCGCCGACGCGAGCGCGAGGAGCGAACCTTCGCCTGGGTTACTCTCAACGTGCTGATGATCACCCTGTGGGCCTTCGGCGGTCGCGGCTACTTCTGGCCGGCGTGGGTGCTCGCGCCCACGACGGTCTTCCTGCTGCTCGACTGGTGGCGTCGCGAGATCACCGAGGGGGACGTTGACGATGAGCTGCGCCGGATGCGCTCGCGGCGCGGCTAGGTCGAGCCGGCCTCGATGGTGACCCCGGCGACCTGGTGGTCGTTGGTCCACAGACCCGTGCCCGCGCTGAAACCGATGAGGAACGACGCGGGCGCGGTGACCGGCTGGGTCGTGACCGCCACGCCGTTCACCCACACGTCGATGACCGAGTTGTCGAGCTCGACCGTGACGTCGTTGGGGGTGTCCTGGGTGCTCCCGGCGAGCGCGACGGGGGGTGACAGCCAGTGGAGCCCGCCCGCGGGGTTGGCGCCGTCGGCGACGCCCACCCACTGGGTCCCCGGGGTGCCCGGGTCGGGGAACTCGCCGATGACCACGGCGAGACCCTTGACCCCGCCAAAGCCCACCCCGTTGCCGTTCGCGCCGAGGGGCGCCGGGGGCGGCGACGCGAGCGCGCTGGCGTCGGCGAGCACGAGCGCGAGCCCGTCGGCGCCACTGCCGTTGTCGGCGCTCGCCGTGAAGTTGGCAACGAAGGAGCCACCGGTGATGGGCGTGGACCAGAACGTCGAGCCCGCCTGGTAGCTCACCGCCGGGGTCAGCGTGACGACCGAGCCGGTGGTCGTCGCCGAGCCCGCGCTGACCCACAAGCCCGACCCCGGAGCCGGCACGGCGACGCCCGTGCCCGACGCGTGGCCGTTGAGGGTGACGCGGGTCGCCGACAGGCCGAGCGGCCGGATGGTCAGGCTGCCCGCCGCCGAGCCCGCGTTGGGTGCGAAGAGAACGTGGAGCGCCTCGGAGGCCTTGGGGGGGATGTCGAAGCCCTTGGCCACGGGGTTGAGGATCGTGTAGGGGCCCGTGAGCGAGATCGACGAGAGCGACAGGATGGTCCCGCCGGTGTTGGTCAGCGTGAGCGTGGCGACCGCCCCCGTGCCGCGCGCGATCGGCGCGCTCGCCGACCCAAAGGCGAGGGTCGTCGACGATACCGCCAGGCGCGGTGCGGTGTGCGCCGCGGCCACGAGCTGGATCGTCGACGTGGCCACCGCCGCCGGCGAGTTGGTGGTGATCTTGAGCACGCGGTGGAAGGTCCCGACCGTGGCCCCGGAGTAGCTCACCTGGAGCGTGACGTGACGTCCGGGGGCGATGGTCGAGCCCACCGCGGGCAGCCCGGTGACGCGCAGGGGCGCGAGCGACGACGTGACCGCGGTCACGCGCGCGGGCTTGGTGCCGAAGTTGGTCAGCGTGAGCGAGCGCGTCGCGGGCCGGGTGCTGCCGATCACGTAGGCCGGCAGGGTGAGTCCCCGGGTCGACGGCGTCACCCACGGCGTCGACGCCCGCCCGGTGCCCGCGAGGGTGAAGTCGGCCTCGCCCAGCGACGTCACGAGGCGCAGGACGTCGCTGCGATATCCGGGGGACTCCGTGGGCGAGAAGCCCACCTTGACGTTGAACAGCTCGCCGGCGCCCAGCGTGAGCGTGCCGTTGGTGAAGCTCGGGGTGGTCGAGGCCACGGCGAACTGGTCGGTGCGCGCACAGACCCCGCAGCCGCCCGCGCCCTGGTCGATGGTCATGTCCTGAGAGGCCACGAAGGTCAGTGTCGTGGTCGCGGTCGTGCCGACGGTCGTGAGGGGGAACGTCGTGCCGTGCCCGGTGAGGAGCGACGCCGCGTGGAGTCCGAAGACCAGCACCGCGCCGTCCTTGGTCGGCACGTAGAGGCGGTTGTCGCCCACCCCCGGTGACGCGAACTTGGTGACGTCGGTGATCGGCCACTGGCCCAGCAGCGTCAGCGAGCCCTTGGAGGGCACCGCGGCGTACGCCTGAAGGTTGGCCTGGGAGCCGGCCTCGTAGGGGAGTTGGTCGACCCACACGACCGCGGACCCGTCGGTGGACCCGTCGGAGGTCACGATCGGGCCCGAGCTACCAAAGCCCATGGCCTGGGGGCCGGTGGCGACGCGCAGGATCTGAAACGACGACTGGGCGGGTGATGGCGGCGTGACCTGAAAGACGTTGAAGTCGCCCTCGCTGGTGTTGCCCGCCGAGCGCGTGCCGCCGTTGCCCGTGGGCACGTAGACGTAGCCGCCGTCGCCCGGCCAGACCCCGGGGGTCGTCCACGCGCCCCCGTAGACCCCGGCCTCGGCCAACACGCCCCCGTCGCCCGGTGAGACGCCCCCGAGGTTGTCGGGGTTGAGCAGGTAGACGTAGCCCTCCTTGCCGACCTGCAGGAGCGGCTGGGGCACCGACGCGTCGCCGAACTGGGTGGGCAGGAGCACCGGCGCTCCCGAGCCGAGGTCGAGGTCGTGTCCGTCGAGGGTCAGCGCGTCGTAGGGCGCGAAGAAGTCGGTCGGGGTCAGCGAGCCGTTCTTTTGCGCGACCAGTCGGACCACCGACTCGGTGAGGGACCCCGAGGTCGGTGGAGAGGTCCCCGCGATGGTGCCCGCCGGTGAGTCACCGGGCTCGCCGTTGCCCGAGGCGACGATGATCTGGCCCGACGCGTCCGAGACGAATCCGCCGCCGGCCTGCCAGATCCCACCGCGGTCACCGCCGCCGATGCTGTTGGTCCAGAGCGCGGCGAGCCGACCCGACTCGGTGACCCCCGCGACGAAGCCGTTGTAGGGGAGGGAGTCGCAGTGGCCGGAGAAGCCCATGTAGATAACCCCGTCGACGAGGGTGAGCGCGGGGCGCTGGAGTTCGTCGTAGGCGTTGAAGGTGACCGCAGGGTTGTTTTGGGCGGCGCCCTGGACGGCCACGGGAAAGCCCGGCTCCTCGGACCCGTCTTGGGGGTTGAGCGCGTGGACGAAGTAGCCCAGCGTGCCGTCGGCGAGCTGCTCCATCGCGGTGACGTAGATGACGCCGGTGGTCGGGTCCACCACCGGCGTGGACGTGACGCCGACGTAGGGCTCGAGGTCGTCGCACTGCCACGACGCGAGCGTGGAGACCGTCGGCGCGACGTTGTCGAACGGTTGGGCGCCCACGTCCGCGCCGAGCTGGACCGCCCACTGCTTGGCGCCGGTCACCTGGTTGACCCCGTAGACCCAGTCCTGCTCGGTCGCGATGATGGCCTCGGAGCCGTCCATGACCGGTTGGGCGTAGACCTGGCCCACCACGGGGATCGAGTAGAGCTCGCCGAAGTTCTGGGTGGTGACGTTGGCCGGGGTCAGCAGCGACGCCTCGGGGTACCAGCCGTCGCGCGACAGGCCGCCGCGGTTGGTGCCCTCGTCGGCGCTCGAGCTCGACGTGTGCGCGGCGAGGGTGGCGCCGACGCCCGACACGCCCGACACGCCGGCCGCGCCGGGCGCGAGCTGTCTCTTATACACATC
>JBOGFU010000047.1:0-2538 GCA_050743545.1 Acidimicrobiales bacterium
GTCGACGTCACGGCGGGGCGAAGTGTCAAGGATCAGCCGTTACTCTGTCGCGCATCAGGCGTTATCGGGTAACAGGACCTGCGTTATCGATCTGTCTCGTATCAACCGAGACAGAACACGACCAAGAGCCGGTGGAGGGATTCGAACCCCCGACCTGACGATTACAAATCGCCTGCGCTACCCCTGCGCCACACCGGCGGGAACCATCCAACTCTAGTGAGCGAGGGTGTGCCCGCTCTAGAGTGGCCACGTGAGCCACTCGTCGTCACCCGACTCGCCTCCGGGTTCGCACTTTCAGCCCGCGACCGCGGTGATGTTGCTCATCGTGGCGCTCTTCATAGCCTCCGCGTTTCTGATGTTGCGCTCCAACGCGCCCGGCGCGCCGGTGACCACCACGACCGCGCCGACCACCACCACGACGACGCACACCACGACCACCCATCCGCCCAAGTCGCGCGTGCGCGTCCAGGTGGCGAACGGCACCAACACGGCGAACCTGGCCGAGCACTACACCCAGCGCCTGCAGACCCTCGGCTGGGACACCCTCTCTCCCGTCAACTCGAACTCCAAGGTCGCGGCCACGGTCGTCTACTTCAACCCCGGCTACCTGTGGGCCGCGCACGAAATCGCCGCCGCGATCAAGGTGTCGACGTCCGCGGTCCAGCCGCTCAACGGACTCAACGCCGCCCCCGGGGCCAACGGCGACGACGTCGTCGTGGTCCTCGGCCCCGACGTCGCGATCGGCTAGTCAGACCGCGCCGGGTGGCGCGACGCCGTAGCGAGTGAGCGCCGCGCGAAGCACGTCCACCGCCATCGGGCGTAGTTCGTCGAGGGGCCGGTTGCGGTGTCGACGGACCCCGAGGTCAACCTGCGCGAGTGAGTCGACGCCGCAGCGCGCCGCGACGTCGATGAGCAGCGCGATCTCCACGTCGTAGGAGAGCTCCAGGTCGAGCGCGTCGAGCACCGAGCGTCGCACCGCGGTCTCCCCGGCGAGGGGCTGGCGGATCTCGCCCACACCGGGGAAGAGCAGGGAGAGCACGGGGCGCGCGGTGAGGTCGTTGACCCGCCCGCCGCCCGTGGGCATGTCGTGCAGGGGCCGGACGTAGAAGCCCTTGACGAGCTGGATCCTCGGGTGGTGAATGAGAGGCGCGATGAGGCGCGCGACGTAGTCGGGCGCCGGGTTGGTGACGTCGGCGTCGAGGAAGACGACGAGGTCGCCGGCGGTCGCGGCGACCCCCGCGGCCATCGCGGCGCCCTTGCCCCCGACGCCGCCCAGGGTGACGACGCGCGCGTCGTGGCGCGTCGCGACCGCCGCGGTGTCGTCGGTCGAGTGGTCGTCGACGACGATCAGCTCGTCGACCAGGCCGGGGAGGGCCCGCGCCGCGTCGAGCACCGCTCCGATGGTGTCGACCTCGTCGCGCGCGGGCACCACGACCGCCACGGTGGTCGACGCCTTGGCCCGCCGCGTCGCGTCGACGTCGACGTCGTCGAGACCGAGGGTCAGCGGGGCGTGTCCGGGCGGCACGTCGCGAGGCTAGGGGTCGACGCCTCCCATCGCGCTTGACACACCGTCGGCGCCGCCGCGTATGATGAGCGGGTCATCAAGAGCGACTGAGGGACGGGCCCTACGACGTCGCGGCAACCAGTGTGGTCCACGGCCTAGCCGTCACACCAGGTGCCAAAGCCCGAGCGATGAAAAGGACATCATGAGTTTTGCCACTGGACTTCACTGCCGAGAGTGCGGCACCCGCTACCCCGCGGAGGCCCGCTACAGCTGCGACGAGTGCTTCGGGCCGCTGGAGGTCGCCTACGACCTCGACGCCGCGCGCGGCGTCGTCACCCGCGACTCGATCGCCTCGGGGCCGGCGTCGATGTGGCGCTACGGCGCGCTCCTGCCCGACCCGGGCGGTGACCCCGTCGACCTCGGCGCGGGCTGGACGCCGCTGCGGCGCGCGACGCGCCTGGCCGACGTCCTGGGCCTGCGCGAGCTGTACCTCAAGGACGACACGCGCAACCCCACCGGGTCCTTCAAGGACCGCGTGGTCTCGGTCGCGCTGTCGGCGGCGCGCCGCCTGGGATTTTCGACCGCGGCGTGCGCGTCGACGGGCAACTTGGCGACGTCGGTCGCCGCGCACGCGGCGTTCCTCGGATGGCCCAGCGTCACCATCATCCCCGCCGACCTCGAGGTCTCCAAGGTCGCGATGGCCGCGATCTTCGGCGGCACCGTGCTCGGGGTGTTGGGCAGCTACGACGACGTCAACCGGCTGTGCGTCGAGCTGGTCGCCGAACACCCCGACTGGGCCTTCGCCAACGTCAACGTCCGGCCCTACTACGCCGAGGGCTCCAAGACCCTGGCCTTCGAGATCGCCGAACAGCTCGGTTGGCGCCTGCCCGACCAGGTGGTCGTTCCCGTCGCGTCGGGCAGCCAGCTCACCAAAGTCGCCAAGGGATTTCGCGAGCTGCGCGAGCTCGACCTGGTCGAGGGCGTCGGCCCCGTGCTCTTCGGCGCGCAGGCCGCGGGCTGCGCGCCGATCGCCA
>JBOGFU010000048.1:0-2672 GCA_050743545.1 Acidimicrobiales bacterium
GATGTGTATAAGAGACAGCACCGAGGGCGCTCGGCTGCTCGACGTCGGTTGTGGGTGGGGAACGATGGCGATTCACGCCGCTCGAGAGTACGGCGCACGCGTAGTGGGCATAACTCTGTCGGAACCCCAGGCGCGGTACGCGACCGAACGAGCACGACGAGACGGGGTCGATGACCTTGTCGAGTTTCGCGTGCAGGACTACCGAGACGTCGTAGACGCGCCCTTCGACGCGGTGTCATCGATCGGAATGTCCGAGCACGTCGGTCGTCGCGCTCTCGACGACTACGCCCGGCAGCTTCTCTGCCTCGTGCGTCCGGGTGGGCGCTTGCTCAACCACGCCATCGGTCGACCAGTCGTGTTCGACGACGATCCTCGACCGACTCGAGCACGAGAAGCGTGGCGTCAAACGCAGATCGCGGTGGGCCTGCGCGGTCCGTCGCGGATCTACAGCCCATTCATCGAGCGCTACGTCTTTCCCGACGGCGAGCTGCACGAAGTCGGCACGATGGTCACACTCTTTCAGGCCCACGGTTTTGAAGTGCGCCACGTTGAGAGCCTTCGAGAGCACTACGGTGTCACTCTCCGCCGTTGGGTCGACAACCTCACCAAGCGATGGGACGAAGCGGTCGCCGAGGTCGGCGAAGCCCGTGTGCGCGTGTGGCGGCTCTACATGTCGGGCTCGGCGGTCGGCTTTGAGCGACACCACCTCGAGATCCATCAAGTGTTGTGCGTGCGTCCCGACGCGAATCGCTCGGGACTGGCTCTTCGGCCGAGTTTTGAGCCGACTGAGTAGCAGGTCGGATATTCCGGCCAAACTCTGGCCGTAATCCCAGCCAATTCTTGACTCGTTCTTACGTCGACTCGTTACCTTGTCACCCATGGCTCCCCCAGCCGTGCTGGGCCACCGAGCCCCGAGGTGGAAACGCCCAGGGCTCGGTGGCCCAGAACCCTTTTCACGCGGCGTTGCCGCTTGGGACAGCCCCTAAGCCACTAGCCCCATCGAACGCCGTCGAGCGGGCGCCCCAAAACGCCGACCTCGACCCACATGAGTCGGCCGGCCATCGGCTGACGTGCGAGCGCTTCGGGCGTGAGGTCCTCCTGGGCGGTTGTGACGTAAAGGGTCGTGCCCGACTGACCGCCAATCGCGCAGCACGACGGCTGACTCGCCGGGACCTGGACCCTCGCGAGGAGTTCACCGTCTTCGCCGTAACGGCGGACCTCCGATCCTCCCCACAGCGCCACCCACACCGCACCGTTGGCGTCGACGCACAGACCATCGGGCGCGCCTTCACGCTTCGCGTCAAATGAGACCAGCGTCCTCCTCGACGACACCGCGCCGTCGGCGTCGACATCGAAAACGTCGAGTGTCGCCGGCCCGCTGTCCACGTAATACATCGTGCGTCGGTCGGGACTCCAGCCCATTCCGTTGGAGATCGTCGCCGACGACACAACGGTCTCAACCCCGCCCTCCGCGTCAACACGAAACAGTCGACCCTCCCCTGGCGCGTAGTCGTACGCCATGGACCCCACCCAGAATCGACCCCACGGGTCGGCGGCGCCGTCGTTCATACGCACGTGCTCGCGCCCGTATTCGGGCTCGGCGATCAGGGTGAGCTCGCCGTCGCGGCCGAGGTGGAAAACCCCGCGGTCCCGAGCAACCACCCACCCGTCGTCGCGGTTCTCACAGGGTGCGACCGCGCCAACCTCCCCACCGAGGTCGTAGCGCGCGACTAGGTCGACGTGGGGACCGTCAACGCGAGCTCGGAAGAACGCGCCGTCGTACACGCTCACCCAATAGAGCTCGCCGGTCCGGTCGTCGAAGCGCACTCCCTCACCCAGGTAGTACGCGTCGGTGTCACACGGCTCGGCCACGAACTCATCGACGCCGCCCACGCCGCGACACGGTAGCCGACGAGCTACGCCGTCGCGGTGGCGCCGTCGCTCAGCTCGTCGGGCGCGCCCACGTCCGACTCGGTCATCGCGATTTCTCCAACCGCGGCGAGACCCGACTCGACCTCACCGGCGAGCCCCAACTCGCGTGGTGGGGGCGTCGGACCCCGGCGCCACGAAAACGCAGCGGCGAGGAGGCACATGGCGGCCGCGGCGAGGAAGGCCAGGTGCAGGCCATGGGCGAAGGGGGCCGAAATCAACCCCGGGAAGAAGCCGTGGGCGAGCAGCGCGTGCGCGTGGACGCCGGGCAACGCGAGGACCTTGGGTCCGAGCAGTTGCTTGATCGGGTTGATGCCGAGGAACGCCGAGAACAGGCTGCCGATCGCCGGAATGTGGCTGACGGGAGTGGCGACCGCCGCGGGCACGCCCTCACGCGTGAGGCCCGATAACAGAGCGTGTGGCAGCGACGCGGTGAGCCCGAGCGTGATGACGGTAAAGAAGAAGCCGATCGAGAGCACGCTCGCCGAGTTCTGGAACGTGTTGAGCATTGCCCCGCCAGCGCCACGCTGGTTGGCCGGCAGGGAGTTCATGACCGCGCTCGTGTTCGGCGCGGCGAAGAGGCCCATGGACAGCCCCACGAAAAAGAGAAGCACCGCGAAGAGCGCGTAGGGAAAGTTGATCGGTATTGCCTGGAGGCCCACGAATGACGCGGCGGTGAGAACCAGTCCGAGCGTCGCAAAGAGCCGCGCGCCGTGGCGGTCGGCGAGACGACCGGCCACCGG
>JBOGFU010000049.1:0-17397 GCA_050743545.1 Acidimicrobiales bacterium
TCGCTGAGGTCGGTGATATCGATGCCGGAGGGAAGAGTCATCCGGGCAGCCTACCGAGGCGGGCTGTCGTCGCCGTAGCCCACGGCGACGAGACAGAGCCCGGCCGCCGGCGCCGGCGAGGGCAGCCCGGCGCGGTTGGGCGCCGCGAGGCGCGCGGCGATCTCGCCCTCACCCAGGCGACCCCGGCCCACCGCGACCATCGTCGCGACGAGGCAGCGCACCATCTGATGACAGAACGACCGGGCCGTGATGTCGAGGCGCAGGGGTGCCGACCGGCTCGGCACGAGCGTCAGTGGGTCCTCGACCCGAGCCCAGGTGAGCGCGAGGACCCGGCGGGTTAGCGGCTCGGCCGGGTCGCGCCCGTCGGGCCGTCGACAGAAGGACCGAAAGTCGTGCTCGCCGAGGGCCGCGGCGCCCGCGCGGTTCATCGCCGAGACGTCGAGGGGACCCTTGACGCTCCACGCCCAGGCGTTGGTCGAGCCGAGTCCCGGCACCGGCGAGTCAATCACGAGGTAGCGATAGGCGCGCCAGGTGGCCGAGAAGCGAGCGTCGAACGCGTCGTCGACGCGCGCCATGGCCAGGACCGCGACGCGGCCGCGCAGCTGGTGGTTGAGCGACGTGACGAGCCGGTCGCTGCGCGCGCCATCGGCGAAGAGCGGCTCGGGCAAGTCACAGTGGACGACCTGGCCTAGCGCGTGAACCCCCGCGTCGGTGCGACCCGCGGCGACGAGGCGCGGTGGCGCGCTCAGGCGGAGCGTGCGTTGGAGGGCCTCCCCCAGCGCTCGCGCGACCGTCTCGACGCCCGGCTGTTCGGCCAGACCGCGAAACGTGGAGCCGTCGTACGCGAGGTCCAGACGCCAGCGCGACGTCGCGCCGGTCAGTGGCTCAGACGAACTCAATGCGCGCCATCGGGGCGTTGTCGCCCTGACGCGGACCCAGCTTGAGGATGCGGGTGTAGCCCCCCGGACGCTCGACGTAGCGCGGAGCGATCTCGGTGAAGAGCTTGTGGGTCATGTCCTTGTCACGGATCAACGCGACCACGCGGCGCTGGGCGTGGACCGAGCCCTCGGGCGAGTTCTTGGCCGCGGTGACCACGCGCTCGACGACGGGGCGCAGCGCCTTGGCCTTGGCCTCGGTGGTGACGAGCGCCTCGGCGGCGATGAGCGACGCGACGAGGTTGCCCATCATCGCCTTCTGGTGGGCGCTGTCGCCACCGAAGCGCTGGCCGCGAGTCGGGGTGCCGCGCACGACTAGTCCTCGACGCGCAGCGAAAGGCCGCGCTCTTCGAGTCGGTCGGTCACGTCCTTGAGCGACGTGGCGCCGAAGTTGGTGATCGACGTCAGGTCACGCTCGGTCGCGTTGATCAGCTGAGCGATCGTGTTGATCCCCGCGCGCTTGAGGCAGTTGCGCGAGCGCTCGGTGAGTCCGAGCTCCTCGATACGAATGTCCAGCTCGCTCGCCGCGGCCTGGGCGGTGCCCACGTCGCCGAGCTCGAGCGCCGGGGCTTCGTCGTCGAAGCCGGCGATGAGCTCGACCAGCGAGCCCAACGTCTTGGCGGCCGACGCCAGGGCCTCGCGAGGAGAGATCGACCCGTCGGTCTCAATGTCGAGCACGAGTCGGTCGAAGTCCTTGCTCTGCTCGACGCGCACCGGCTCAACCTCGAAGCTCACGCGACGCACCGGCGAGAAGATCGCGTCCAGCGGGATGACCCCGATGGTCGACGACCCCTTGTTGCCCTCGGCGCCGACGTAGCCCTTGCCACGCTCGACCGTGAGCTCGAAGGTCAGCACGGACTTGGGGGTGGTCAGGTAGGCCAGGTGCAGGTCGCCGTTGAGGACCTCCACGTCGGCCGTGGTCGACAGGTCCGACGCCGTGACCGGGCCCTCACCGCGCTTCTCTAGGTGCAGGGTCACGGGCTCGTCGCTGTGGACCTTGAGCAGCAGGTCCTTGAGGTTTAGACAGATGTCCTGGACGTCCTCTTTCACGCCCTCGATCACGCCGAACTCGTGGAGCACGGCGTCAAACTTGACGCGCGTCGCCGCGGCGCCCGGGATCGACGACAGGAGCGTGCGGCGCAGAGAGTTGCCCAGCGTGTGGCCAAAGCCCGGGTCGAGGGGGCCGACGCCGAAGGACTGGCGGTTGTTGAGCTCGTCGCCCAGGGCCTCAATGGTCGGTCGTTGGATGATCAGCATGGGTACTCCTTGGTGAGGGCGGGGTTACTTCGAGTACAGCTCGACGATGAGCTGCTCGCGGATGGACTCGTCGATCTGCTCGCGCTGGGGCACGACGCGCACGGTGACGGCGAAGCCGTTTTCGGCGGTCTCCAGCCAGCCCGGGACGCTGCGGTCCAGCACGTCCAGGTTGCGCTTGACGTTGAAGTTGTTGCGGGTGACGGCCTTCAGGGTCACGACGTCGCCCGGGCGCACGCGAAAGCTGGGAATCGTGACCCGCTTGGCGTTGACGCTGACGTGGCCGTGGCGAACCAGCTGGCGCGCCTGGGCGCGCGATGCGCCCCAGCCCGCGCGGAAGGTCACGTTGTCGAGGCGCAGCTCGAGGAACTGCAGCAGGTTGGTGCCCGTGATGCCGGGGCGTCGGTTGGCCTCTTCGTAGAGGTTGCGGAACTGCTTCTCCAACACGCCGTAGGTGCGGCGCGCCTTCTGCTTCTCGCGCAGCTGGGTCAGGTACTCCGAGCCCTGGCGCTGGCGGTCGCGGCCGTGCATCCCCGGCGGGTACGCGCGCATCTGGCGGTCGGTGTTCTCCGACACGGGGCACTTGAGGGTGAAGCAGCGCTCGCCCTTTAGGTAGAGCTTGGTCCGCTCGCGGCGGCAGAGTCGACAGACCGGTCCGGTGTAACGCGCCATGGCTAGCCCCTGCGTCGCTTCTTGGGCCGACAGCCGTTGTGGGGCAGCGGCGTGACGTCCTTGATGGCGACGACCTCGATGCCCGCGGCGGCCAGCGCGCGGATCGCGGTCTCGCGACCCGACCCCGGCCCTCGCACGAGCACGTCGACCTTCTTCACGCCGTGCTCCATCGCGGCGCGCGCGCACTTCTCGGCGGCCGACTGGGCGGCGAAGGGCGTCGACTTGCGCGACCCCTTGAAACCCACGTTGCCCGACGACGCCCAGGCGAGCACGTTGCCCTCCGGGTCGGTGATCGAGACGATCGTGTTGTTGAACGAGCTCTTGATGTGAGCGACGCCGAAGGCGACGTTCTTTCGCTCTCGGCGGCGCACCTTGCGGGTGGCGGTCGGCTTGGCCATTACTTGGTGACCTTCTTCTTACCGGCGACGGTGCGCTTGGGACCCTTGCGCGTGCGGGCGTTGGTGCGGGTGCGCTGGCCGCGAACGGGCAGGCCCTTGCGGTGGCGAATCCCCTGTAGGGAGTTGATCTCCATCTTGCGCTTGATGTCCTGGGCGACGTCACGGCGCAGGTCACCCTCGACGGTGACGTTCTGGTCAATGTAGGTGCGCAGCTTGTTGACCTCGGACTCGGTGAGGTCCTTGACGCGAGTGGACTCGTTGACGCCCGTCGCCGCGCAGACCTGCTGAGCGATCGTCGTTCCGACGCCAAAGATATAGGTGAGCGAGATCACCACGCGCTTCTCGCGCGGGATGTCGACGCCAGCGATACGGGCCATCTCTCTCCTAGCCCTGACGCTGCTTGTGGCGCGGGTTCTCACAGATCACGCGGACGTGACCGGCCCGGCGGATGACCTTGCACTTCTCACACATTGTTTTCACGCTGGCGCGTACCTTCATGGTGTCTCCGACCTGGGTTACTTGTACCGGTAGGTGATGCGTCCACGGGACATGTCGTAGGGCGTGATCTCCACCTGGACCTTGTCTCCGGGCAGGATGCGGATGCGGTGCATGCGCATCTTGCCCGAGCTGTGGGCGAGAACGGTGTAGCCGTTCTCCAACTCCACGCGAAACATGGCATTGGGCAGGGGCTCGACGACGGTTCCCTCGACGGTGAACGCGTCTTCCTTGGGCTTACTCAGGTTCTGTCTCCTTGTCGAACTGCGGGGCGCGCGGGGGCCTGGGCTCCCACACGGGTAGACCCCCAGGCGGTGCCCAGAGGTCGGCTGACCATTCTATCGTCTTTTTCTCGAACCGCACAAGGCGGTAGTGGGTCTGGTGATCGGGAAGGTGCCCTCCGGCGGGCGGGCGTTGGCCGTTCTCAGGCTCGTGGCCCGGGCGCTCTCACTGAGCCGGATGTCGCCGTTGACCGGGCCCGAGAAGGTCGCACTCAGCGCCGGCAATGAGCCGCCGTAGCCCATCGAGGCGTTGGAGACTGTCATTTAACGGGTGACCTGATTGACGACACTGGTCTCTTGGACGTTGGGGCAGGGGAAAAGTCGGCACTTCGAACCAAAATGGCGTCAATCACGCACTTACCGACCCCGCCGTAACCGACTTACGCACCATTCGCGCCCGAAACCTTTGCAGACCCCGACACCGCTCGTCTCGTCCACTGCGCACACCACGGGGTTGCCGGAACCGCCTCCGGTTTCGCTCAGAGTGGTCGATCCGCCGTATGCGATAGAGCTCGGCGCGGAAAGCTGATCGCCTGAGCTCCAACGTTGACCGTCAGGCTCAGCGAGGCATTCACCCTATCTGCGTCGTTGTCGCCATCCCCATCGCCCTTCACGGTGGCCTCGATTCGGTGCCCTACCTTCGCGCGAAGCTGGCCAAAGTGGGGCTCCTCGGCAAACCGGACCGAAAGGGGACTGGGTCGAGTGGCGCGGCGGGCCACCGTACCCGCCGGGACACGATGGCACCACCGACGCCCGCCGGTCCGAGACCGCGATGGGACCTTCGCCACTGGCCACGCATCCCCGCCTCGGCTTCTCGGGCGACAGAGTGGTAGGGGCGCCGGCGAGTCGACCGGGACGCGCGGGCTGTCGAGAGGTGGGAAGTGAAGTCAGCGCGTCGCATCGGCGTCACCGCGCTAACCCTGGCCTCGATTCTCGGCGTCGCCGGCTCGGTCGGCGTTCGCGCGACCCCCGCGTCGGCCGCCGTGACAGTGCTCTACCTAGACCTCGGCGCGTCGGTCTCGCGCGGCGTCCAACCCACGCCAGCCGACCCCTATGGACAGCCGACCAACCGCGGCTACGCCAATCGCCTGGTCACGCTGGAGGCCACGCACGGCGTCACCCTACGCCTGACCCAGTTGGGCTGCCCGGGCGAGTCACTGGCGGCGATGCTGCACGGCCCCGACCCGTGCTACCTCGCGCCCGACACCCAGTTGTCTGACGCCGTGGCGTTCCTTCGCGCCCACCGCGGCGCGACGACTCTCGTGACGCTCGATATTGGCTTTAACACGCTGGACATCTGCTTCCACCACCTCGACATCGACCTCGCCTGCGTCAACCCCCAGCTCGCGATGCTGCGAACCCAGTTGACCTCGGTCGTGGCCACGCTCACCGGTGTGGCGGGCCCCCGCGTAACCATCGTCGGGGTCGGCCACTACAACCCCTACCTGACCAAGGCCACCGCTGAGGGCAAGTCCGAGGTCTTCGCGGGCAACAGCGTCACGGCGATGCACCGGATGAACCAAGCGCTCGCCCAGGTCTACGGCGCCTTCCACCTGAAGATGGCCGACGTTGTGGAGGCATTTCACGAGGAGAACACGACGCCGGTCAAGGTGCCCGGCCACGAGTCGATTCCGGTCGACGTCCAGTACGAGTGCCGATACACCTGGATGTGCGCCAAGGCCCCCTACGGACCCAACATTCACCCCACTGACGCCGGCTATCAGGCCATCACCCGGGCGATCGCTCGGATCCTGCCCTCGACGTGGTGACGCCGACCCCGTCGGCCGCGCGTCGGAACCGGTGACCTTCGCCCTTTGACGCGGCTCGGACGGAGCCCGATCCTGGAAGCATTGAGCCGAGCAGGGTGTTTACTTCAGCCGGGGTGGCCTGGCTCGCCCTCGGCGTCGCCGCCTAGTTCCTCGGTCGCTCGACCGCGACGCCGACGCTTGCGACCACCGCGGCGGCGGCGGCGAGCGCCGAGGAGGTGCGGCCCACCGCCCACAAGGTCGACCACCCCGGCCGAGCTCCACGGGCCGACCCACGGCACCCGGGCAATTGTGACAGGCGGCCCTAGTCGTCCCGAGTGGTCCGGGGCGAGGCTGGTCCCGTGAACGACATTGACAACCAGCGTCGGGTCACCCTGGCGCGTTCGGCCTGCGTGTCGCTGCTCGAGTCCGCGGACCTGGCCCGAGTGGTCATCTCCGTGCGTTGCCTGCCCGCGGCGCTGCCCGTGCGCGTCGAGGTTCCCGACGCCCAGCGACTCTTGCTGACCACGACCGAGGACGCGGTGGTCGCCGCGGCTCGGCGATCCGACGTGCTCTCGGTCCAGATCGACGGGCTCGAGCCCGACGGTGCGACCTGGTCGGTCATGGCCTCGGGGATCGCTCGCCTCGTCGACGTATCCGAAGCGACGAGCGAGCGCCTGCGCGAGGCCGTCGCGCGAGGCGCCCAGGTCGCCGAGATCCCCCTCAGCGTCGTCGTCGGCGAGCGCGTCGCCTAGCCCCGTCGCGTACGCCGAGCCAGGTCGACGAGTGCCCTTCCACCAGATCGAGGACCCGGAACGCCTGCACGCGCTCATCGACGCCATCATGCTCATCGAGGTCGAGGCCGACCTCGATGAGCTCCTGACCACCATCGTCGACGCGGCGACGAGCCTCGTGGGGGCGCGCTACGGCGCGGTCGGCGTGGTGGGCAGCGATCGGCGCACGCTCAGCCGATTCATCACCCACGGGGTCAACGACGACACGCGTGAAGCGATGGGGCCGACGCCGCACGGCGCGGGGGTACTCGGAGAGACGATGCGTCGACCGAGCGCGCTGCGCATCGACCACCTGGCGACGTACGCTGGCTTCGGTGGCTTTCCCGCCAACCACCCGATGATGGACCGCTTCCTCGGCGTGCCGGTCGTCACGGGCGACGGCCACGTCTACGGCAACCTCTACCTGTGTGACCGCCTCGACGGCGACGCCTTCGACGAGCAGGACGAGCGCACGATCGAGGCGTTCGGTCACGCCGCGGGCCTCGTCATCGACCAGGCCATGATCCGCGACCAGCTGCGCGACCTCACCCTCGCCCAGGAGCGCGACCGCCTCGCGCGCGACCTGCACGACACCGTCATCCAACGGCTCTTCGGGATTGGCCTCGCGCTTCAGGTGGCGCTCGCGGGCGACATGGACCCCGGCGTGCGCGACCGCGTCGACCACAGCGTCGACGAGCTCGACACCACGATCCACGACATCCGAACGACGATCTTCGAGATCGACGCCGACGACGAGAGCCACGGCCCGCTCAGCGCGCGGGTCGAGCGCCTCTGCGACGAGGTCCGCACTCGCCTGGGGCTGCGCGTCGCGCTCGACCTCGCCGACGACCTCGACCACCTGGTGTCCGAGCACTGCGCCCACCAGGTCGCGCTCGCGCTGCGCGAGGCGATGTCGAACGTGACGCGCCACGCCCAGGCCACGGCCGCCGAGGTGACGGTCTCGGTGGACGCCGCCCTGGTCGTCATGACGGTGCGTGACGACGGGGTGGGCTTTGAGGGACGCGTGGGCCCCGGGCGTGGGCTCCGCAACCTCACCACGCGGGCGCACCAGCTCGGCGGCGACTGCGTCGTCACGAGCGAACCCGGGCGTGGCACACTGGTGCGATGGTCGGCCAATCGACAGGCGTAGCGTGATCCGGCTCCTGCTGGTCGACGACCACGAGATCGTGCGCCGGGGGCTGCGCGAGCTGCTGGAGGCCGCGGGCGACATCACCGTGACCGCCGAGGCGTCGTCGCTCGCCGAGGCCGAGGCCATCGACCTCGACCTCGTCGACGTGGCGGTGCTCGACGTTCGCCTGCCCGACGGGAGCGGGGTCGACCTGTGCCGAACCCTGCGCGACGGGCGGCCCGACCTCGCGTGCCTCATGCTCACGTCGTTCGCCGACGCCGAGGCCCTCGCCGCGTCGGTGCTCGCGGGCGCGCGCGGCTACGTGCTAAAGAACGTCCGCGGCGACGAGCTCGTGTCGGCGATCCGCCGGGTCAACGACGGCGAGATGCTCCTCACCGACAGCCAGGTCGAGCGAGCGCGCGAGCGCCTGCGCCGCCAGATGACGGAGGACCTGCGCTTGGAGAGCCTGAGCGCCCAGGAGCGACGGATCCTCGAGCTGCTCAGCGAGGGGCTGTCGAACCGCGAGATCGCCGCCGAGATGTTCCTCGCGGAGAAGACCGTCAAGAACTACGTCTCGAACCTGCTGGCCAAGCTGGGCTTCCAGCGGCGCACCGAGGCCGCGCTCTTCGCCCAGCGACAGATGGAGCGCAAGCACCCCGAGGCCTAGGGGCCGGGTCGCGAGCGCAGAGCCCCGCGGTGACCACCCAGCGCGAGTTCCAGTTCCACGACGACCGCGACGAGGCGCTGCGCGCCATCGACGACGTCGCGTCGGGGCGCGGCTGGGTCAACCTGACCCCGCTCATTGACGACGACGCCCCGGACATGCGCGTCAACGTCGTGGGGCTGTGGAAGACCTACGGCAACGTCGTCGCCACCTTCGTCACCGCGGCGCCGCGTAGGGGAGTCGCCGTCGCGTCGAGCCTGGGCGTGCTGCACACGCGGGGCCGGCTCGGGGCCGAGCGGGTGGCCTCGCTGGTCGGCGACGCCGGCTTCGTCCTTCGCCAGGACAACGCCCAGCGCGGCGTGCTCCTCGACGTCCCCGCCGACGCGCCGGCCCGCGCGGTGCTCGACGTCATGTGCGCGTTCGCCGACGCGCTGTGCGACTACGACGCGCGCGGCGGTTGGCGGATGCGCGTGTTCACCCACGCCTAGGGCGCGGTGAAGACCTCGGGGCCGTTGTCGGTGACCGCGACGGTGTGCTCGAAGTGGGCCGACAGCGAGCCGTCGGCGGTCAGGACCGACCAGCCGTCGTCGAGCAGGACGGTCTGCGCACCGCCGACGTTGACCATCGGCTCGATCGCGAAGACCATGCCGGTCTTGAGCGTCGGACCCGGGGTCCCCGGCCAGTAGTTGGGCACCTGGGGGCTCTCGTGCATCTCGGTGCCGATCGCGTGACCGACGTACTCGCGCACCACCGAGTAGCCCTGCGCCTCGGCGACCGCCTGGACCGCGCGGCCGACCTCGTGGAGGCGTCGCCCGGCGACCATCTGGTCGATCCCGGCGAAGAGGGAGCGCTCGGTCACCGCCATGAGGCGCGTCGCCGCGGCGCTCACCTCGCCGACGGGCGCGGTGTAGGCGGCGTCGCCGTGGTAGCCCTCGACGATCGCGCCGCAGTCGACCGAGATGATGTCGCCCTCGACGAGCGTGTACTCACCAGGGATCCCGTGGACGATCATGTTGTTGGGGCTCGTGCAGATGACCGCGGGAAAGCCGTTGTAGTGCAGGAAGTTGGAGCGCGCGCCGCGGCGCTCGAGCACCGCCGCGGCGACGTCGTTGAGCTGGAGGGTCGTCACCCCGGGGGCGATCGCCTCGCGGGTCGCGACCAGCATCTCGGCCACCACGCGCCCCGCGCGGCGCATCTTGTCGAGCTCGTCGGCGCCGCGCCTCACGCCAGTCCCCGCGCGCGAACCGCGGCGACGATGTCGGCGGTCACCTCGTCGGGGCTCTGGTCACCCTCGACGGTGACGAGCACCCCGCGATCGCGGTAGAAGTCGAGCAGCGGCGCGGTGTCGCGCTCGTAGGTCTCGAGGCGCGTGCGGATCGCGTCGGGTCGGTCGTCGGCGCGCTGGACGACGTGGCCCCCGCACTTGGCGCAGGCCTGCGACGTCGCCGACGCGTCGGTGTCGCGGTAGATCGTGCCGCACTCCTGGCAGACGCGCCGCGTGGAGAGCCGCTGGGTCACGAGCTCGATCGGCACGTCGAGGTTGACGCACAGGCGCACCCCGTCGGGCTCGAGGATCTTGTCGAGGGCCTCCGCCTGGGCGATCGTGCGCGGGAAGCCGTCGAGGAGCACCCCGGCGGCGGCGTCGCTCTGGGCCAGTCGGTCCTCGACCAGGCGCACGACCAGGTCGTCGCTGACCAGCGCGCCCGCGTCGAGGATCGACGCGACCTCGCGCCCGAGCTCGGTGCCGGCCTTGACCGCGGCGCGCAGCATGTCACCGGTCGCGACGTGGGGCACCGAGTAGATCACGGCCAGGCGGTCGCACTGGGTTCCTTTGCCCGCGCCCTGCTTTCCCAGGACCACCACGTTGAGGGAGGCCGTCATGGCTATCGCTTCAGGAAGCCTTCGTAGTTGCGCATCATGAGCTGGCTGTCGATCTGACGCATGGTCTCGAGCGCCACGCCGACCGCGATGAGCAGGGTCGTGCCGTAGTAGGGGAAGCGGTTGATGTTCCACAGCGCCATCAGCAGGCTCGGCACGACCGCCACCGACGCCAGGAACGTCGCGCCGACCACGGTGATGCGGCTGAGCATCTTGGCGAAGTAGCGCTCGGTCGGGAGCCCCGGGCGGATCCCGGGCACGAAGCCGCCCTGTTGGCGCAGCATCTCGGCCTGCTGGTGGGGCTCGAAGGCGATGTAGACGTAGAAGAAGGTGAAGGCGAGGATCAGCAGGAAGTCCGAGAGAATGTAGAAGAAGCTCGTCGGGTGCAGGGAGGAGTTGACGAAGTTCTGGAAGCCCGTCCACGGCACGACGTTGGAGAGCAGCACCGGGATGTAGAGCACCGACGACGCGAAGATGATCGGGATCACGCCCGACTGGTTGACCTTGAGCGGGATATAGGTCGAGTTACCGCCCATCTCGCGACGCCCGACGACGCGTCGTGCGAACGTGATGGGGATGCGCCGCTGGCCGTTGTCCATGAAGACGATGAGCACCAGTAGCCCGAGCGAGATGACGACGATCGTCCAGAACTTCGCGGGGCCGCCCTCGGCGAGCACCGCGCGGCCACCCGAGGGCAGCCCGGCGACGACGTTGGCGAAGATGAGCAGGCTCATCCCCTGGCCGACCCCTCGCTGGGTGATGAGCTCGGCGAGCCACATGACGAAGGCCGTGCCCGCGGTGAGCACGGCCACCATGAAGAGCCCCAGCCAGAGGTTGAAGCGCGGGATGAGGTCGATGTTGAAGCCCAGCAGCGCCGAGTCGTGGCCGTGGAACGCGTAGATGAGGCCCGTCGACTGGAGCAGCGCGAGGCCGATGGTCAGGTAGCGCGTGGTCTGGGTGATCTTCTTCTGGCCGACCGCGCCCTGGTCACGCCACTCGGTGAGCTTGGGGATGACCGTGGTGAGCAGCTGGATGACGATCGAGCTCGTGATGTAGGGCATGACGCCCAGCCCGAAGACCGCGAGACGCGTGAGCGCGCCGCCCGAGAACAGGTTGAGGAACCCCAGCACGCCGCTCGCCCCGGCCTTGGACTGGAGGAGCTGGACCTGGCTCCAGCTGACCCCCGGGATGGGCAGGTTGGCGCCCAGCTGGTACAGGCAGATGATCGAGACCGTGAACAGGACCTTGTTGCGAAGGTCCGTGACCCGGAAGATGTTGGCGAGACGGCGCAGCACGGCTACCTATTCTGGTGCTGGTTGCCCGAGGCCGGCGGTCGAACCGAGAACGGCGGGTCGAGCACGGTCAGCGTGCCCCCGGCGGCCTCGAGCGCGGCGCGCGCGCTGGCCGAGAAGCCGTGCGCCGAGACGTTGATGGCGGTGGCGACGGTGCCCCGGCCCAGGACCTTGACGAGCTCGCCCTTCTTCGCGAGGCCGTGCGCGACCATCACGTCGGGGTTGACCTCGGCGACGCCGAGGCCCGCGAGCACGTCGAGGTTGACCGGGGTGTAGGCCACCCGGAACGGGTTGGTGAAGCCCTTGAGCTTGGGGGTGCGCTGCATCAGGGGCAGCTGGCCGCCCTCGAACCCCGGCGGGATCGTGCGACGGGCCTTCTGGCCCTTGGTGCCGCGCCCCGCGGTCTTGCCACCCTTGCCGGCGATGCCGCGACCGACGATCTTGCGGCGGCGATTCGAGCCCTCGGGCGCCTTGAGTTCGTGGAGCTTCATCAGTCGACCTCCTCGACGCGCACCAGGTGGGGCACTCGCGCGATCATCCCGTGGATCTCGGGGCGGTCGGGCAGCACGTTGGTCTGGCCGATCCCGCGCAGCCCGAGCGCGCGCAGCGTGCCGCGGTGCTTGGGCTTGGTCGCGATCGCCGAGCGGACTTGGGTCACCTTGAGTTGAGCCATCAGCGGGCCTCCGGGACCTTGAACAGGTCGCCCTCGCGCTGGCGCTCGCGGTACGCGCGCAGCGTGCCGCTCGGGATGACCTCGTCGGCGGCCTTGTCGCGCGACGACGCGATGAGCTCGGGGCGACGCAGCTGCTTGAGCCCCTGGATCGTCGCGTGGGCCACGTTGATCCCGTTGGACGAGCCGAGCGACTTGGCGACGATGTCCTTGACCCCGGCCATCTCCAAGATCGCGCGCGCCGCGCCGCCGGCGATGACGCCGGTGCCCGGCGCGGCCGGCTTCATGAGCACGCGGCCGGCGCCCGACGCGCCGAGCACGGGGTAGACGATGGTCGAGCCGGCGAGGGGCACGTCGAAGAGGTTCTTTCGCGCCTCTTCGATTCCCTTTTGGACCGCGAGCCCGGCCTCCTTGGCCTTGCCGTAGCCGAGCCCGACGCGGCCCTTGCCGTCGCCGATGACCATCAGCGCGGTGAAGGAGAAGCGCCGGCCGCCCTTGACGACCTTGCTCACTCGATTCACCTTGATGGTGCGCTCTTCGAACTGTTCGACGTCGGCCATTAGAACTCCAGTCCACCGGCGCGCAGGGCGTCGGCAAAGGCGGCGACGCGCCCGTGGTAGTCGTAGCCCCCGCGGTCGAAGACCACGGACGAGACGTTGGCCGCGCGCGCGCGCTCGACGAGCAACGCGGCGACCGCGCGCGCGCCCTCGACGTTGCCGCCGGAGACGGCCTTGAGACCGGGCTCGACCGACGACGCCGCGGCGAGGGTGTGGCCCGCGACGTCATCGATGATCTGGGCCGAGATGTGCTTGTTGGTGCGGCTCACCGCGACGCGGGGGCGCTCGGGCGTGCCCGAGAGCTTGCGGCGGATCCGCCGATGGCGCCGCTGGCGCAGTTCACGAGTCGAGCGGGCCATTACTTCGCCGCCTTTCCGGCCTTGCGCGCGACGCGCTCGCCGAGGTAGCGCACTCCCTTGCCCTTGTAGGGCTCGGGCTTGCGGAGCTTGCGCAGGCTCGCCGCCACCTGGCCGACGACCTCCTTGTCGGCGCCCTTGACGACGATGCGCGTGGGCACCGGGACCTCGAAGGAGATCCCCTCGGGCGCGGTGAAGTTGACCGGGTGCGAGAAGCCCAGCGCGAGGTTGAGCGCGTTCGGCCCGGCGCTCGCGGCGCGGTAGCCGACGCCGATGATCTCGAGCTCCTTGGTCCAGCCCGCGGTGACCCCGGTCACCATGTTGGCGACCAGCGTCCGGGTCAGGCCGTGGAGCGCCTTGTGGGCGGTCTCGTCGCTCGCGCGGGAGACGAGAATCTGGTCGCCCTCCTGGGCGAGCGTGATCCCGGCGGGCACGACGCGGCTCATCGAGCCGTTGGGCCCGGTGACGGTGACGACGTCGGCGTCGATCGCGACGCTCACGCCCGCCGGCACGGCGATGGGGCTCTGGCCGATGCGCGACATCAGCGGTCCCCCCTCATCAAGCGGCTACCAGACATAGCAGAGCACCTCGCCACCGAGGCGCGCCTTGCGCGCTTCGCGGTCGGTCATGAGGCCGTGGCTCGTCGACACGACCGCCACGCCCACCCCGCCCAGCACCTTGGGCATCTGGTCGGACTTCTTGTAGATGCGCAGCCCGGGCTTGGAGACGCGTTGGATGCCGATGATCGTCTTTTGACGGTCCTCGGAGTACTTGAGGTCGATCTCGAGGGTCGAGCCGGGCTTGCCCTCGGCCTTGGAGACGCGGTAAGCGGCGATGTAGCCCTCGCGCTGGAGGACGTGGGCCAGGCTCTCCTTCAGCTTCGACGAGGGCATCTTCACCGAGTCGAACATTGCGGAGTTGGCGTTGCGGATCCGCGTCAGCATGTCGGCGATGGGGTCGGTCATTGTCATGGCGTCTCCCCTACCAACTGGCCTTCGTCACGCCCGGGACCTCGCCCGCGTGCACCATGAGGCGCAGGCAGATGCGACAGAGCCCGAACTTGCGGTAGACCGAGCGCGGCCGACCACAGCGCTCGCAGCGCGTGTAGGCGCGCGTCGAGAACTTGGGGGTCTTCTGCTGCTTGATCCGAAGGGACTTCTTGGCCATGTCTATCGAGTCTCCTGCTTGAAGGGGAAGCCGAAGGCGCGCAGGAACGCGCGACCCTGGTCATCGTTGATGGCGGTCGTCACGATCGTGATGTCGAAGCCGCGCGGGACGTCAATCTTGTCGTAGTCGACCTCGGGGAAGATCAGCTGGTCGTTGATCCCGAAGGTGTAGTTGCCGCGGCCGTCGAAGCTGCGCGGGTCGAGCCCGCGAAAGTCTCGGATGCGCGGCACCGCGAGGCTCAGCAGGCGGTCGAAGAACTCCCACGCGCGGTCGCCGCGCAGGGTGACCTTGACCCCGATGGACTGGGTCTCGCGCAGCTTGAAGTTGGCGATCGACTTCTTGGCCTTGGTCACGACGGGGCGCTGGCCCGAGATGATCTCGAGGTCGCGCTGGGCGCCCTCGAGGAGCGACGCCTGCTGGGTGGCGCGTCCGACCCCGGAGTTGAGCACGATCTTGGTCAGGCGCGGGACCTGCATGATGTTGTCGAGCCCGAGCTCATCTTTGAGCTGCTGGCGCACGACCTCGTCGTAGCGGAGCTTGAGGCGGGGGTGGCTCACAACGCCTCCCCGCACTTGCGGCAGACCCGCACCTTGACGCCGTCGCGGTCCTCGAAGCCGACCTTGGCCGGGCCCTTGTGGCCGTTGCACCACAGCGCGACGTTCGACGCGTGCAGGGGCATGACCTTGTCGATGATGCCGGCCTGCATTGTCGAGCCACGCTGCTTGGTGTGGCGCTTGGCGACGTTGAGGCCCTCGATGATGACCTGGTGGGTGGCGGGCAGCGCCTCTTCGACGACGCCCTGCTCTCCGCGGTACTTGCCCGCGATCACCAGGACCTGGTCGCCCTTGCGGATCTTCATTACAACACCTCCGGCGCCAACGAGATGATGCGCATGAACTTCTTGTCGCGCAGCTCACGGCCCACGGGGCCGAAGATGCGTGTGCCGCGAGGTTGTAGCTGCTCGTTGATCAGCACCGCTGCGTTTTCGTCGAACTTGATATAGGAGCCGTCGGGGCGACGACGCTCCTTGGCGGTACGCACGACGACGCAGCGCACCACGTCGCCCTTCTTCACCGCGGCGCCCGGGATCGCGTCCTTGACCGTTGCGATGAAGACGTCACCGATCGACGCGTAGCGCCGGCGCGACCCCCCGAGCACGCGGATGCACAGCACCTCGCGCGCGCCCGAGTTGTCGGCGACCTTGAGACGGGACTCCTGCTGGATCACCGCGCACGCTCCAGGACCTCGGTCAGGCGCCAGCGCTTGAGCTTCGACAGCGGGCGCGTCTCCTGGACGCGAACGCGGTCGCCCACGTGCGCGTCGTTGTTCTCGTCGTGGACGTAGAGCTTCTTGGTGCGCTGGACGGTCTTGCCGTAGCGAGGGTGCCGGACGCGCTCGTTGACCGCGACGACCACGGTCGAGTTCATCTTGTCCGAGACGACGACGCCCTCGCGCACCTTGCGCGGGTTCTCGCGACCGGTCGGCGCCATCGGCTCGGCGGCGGGCGCCGGCGCGGGGGCCACGGCCTCCACCACGTCGTCGACCGGCGCGTCGACCGGCGTGTCGGCCACGGCCTCGACCTCGGGGGTCTCGTCGTTGGTCACGTCACTCATGGCTGCTCACCTTCGCTGAGGGCCTCGGCCGCGGCGATCTCGCGCTCGCGCACGAAGGTCGACAGCCGGGCGATGTCGCGCTTCACGCCCTTGAGGCGCGACGAGTTGTCCAGCTGGCCCGTCGCCAACTGGAAGCGGAGGTTGAAGAGCTCACGGCGCGACTCGGCGAGGCGCTCGACGAGCTCGTGGTCGCCGAGGAGTCGCATCTCGGCGACGCGTTCGCGGGTCTTGGCCATTAGATCGTGACCTCCGGGGTGCCGTGGGTGCCGGGGCGAACCACGAACTTGGCGTGCAGGGGCAGCTTCTGGATCGCGCGCTCCATCGCCGAGCGCGCGAGCGCCTCGTCGACGCCGCCGAGCTCGAAGAGCACGCGCCCGGGCTTCACCACGGCGACCCAAAACTCGGGGTTGCCCTTGCCCGAGCCCATGCGGGTCTCGGCCGGCTTCTGGGTCACCGGCTTGTCCGGGAAGACCCGGATCCAGACCTTGCCCCCGCGCTTGACGTGACGGGTCATCGCGATACGCGCGGCCTCGATCTGGCGGGCGGAGAGCCAGCCGGCCTCGGTCGCCTGGATCCCGAAGTCGCCGAAGGTCAGCTCGGTCCCGCCCTTGGCCATACCGGCCTTGCGTCCGCGCTGCTGCTTGCGGTGCTTCACCTTGCGGGGCATCAACATGGCTACTCCGCGTCCTTTCGGAAGTGGGGCGTGTCGTTGTGGTCGACCGCGGTGCGTCGCTCGATGTCCTCTTCCTGGCTCAGGCGGCGCTCGACCTCGTCGGGCGCGGCGAGCAGGTCGGCGGGGTCGACGTCGACGACCTCAACGACCTCAACGACCTCGTCGGTGCCCTCGGCACCGGCCTCGGCCGGGGCCTCGACGCGACGGCGTCCCCCGCCCGCGCGGATGACGCCCTTGGGCGCCAGCGGCGACGATCCGACGGGCACCGCGTCGCCGGCGGCCATCGCCGCCTCGCGCACGATCTTCTCGTCGTTGGTGAGCTGGTAGGGCAGGATGTCGCCCTTGTAGATCCACACCTTGACGCCGATGCGCCCAGTGTTGGTGCGCGCCTCGCGAAAGCCGTAGTCGATGTCGGCGCGCAGCGTGTGCAGCGGCACGCGACCCTCGCGGTACGACTCGCGACGGCTCATTTCGGCGCCGCCCAGTCGACCCGACGCCTGGATGCGCACGCCCAGCGCGCCGGCCTTCTGCACGGTCTGGATCCCGCGCTTCATCGCGCGTCGGAACGCGACGCGCCGGATGAGCTGGTCGCAGATGCCCTGGGCGATCAGCGCGGCGTCGAGCTCGGGCTGCTTGATCTCTTGGATGTTGAGGGAGATCTTGTTCTTCTGACCGGTGATGCGCTCCAGGTCCTTCTTCAGGCGCTCGGCCTCGGCGCCACGTCGGCCGATCACGATGCCGGGGCGCGCGGTGTGGATGTCGACGCGGATGCGGTAGGAGTTGCGCTCGATCTCGATTCGGCTTACCGACGCGGACTCGTGCTGACGCGTCAGGTAGTCGCGGAT
>JBOGFU010000050.1:0-1761 GCA_050743545.1 Acidimicrobiales bacterium
CGCCGCGCCGGCGCCCAACATCGTCGCGGCGAACCCCCCGCCCACCGCGCCTATGACGTGGCGGCGACTCAGGCGGACCTGGGTGAGCCCCCTCCAGAACGACGGGTCGACCCCGCCCCTCGCGTCGTCGATGTGCTCACTCATCGCTTACCTCCCCGGTTACTTCGTCGATGTCGGTCCCCGGCGCCATGGGGCGCACGGCGAAGGTGTGCTCGACCGGCCAGACGAGGGTCACCTCTTCCCCGCTGCGCGGCGCCACGTCACTGCCGATGTTCTGGGCGTACACGGTGACGTCGTCACCCCAGGGCATCTCGACCAGGTACTGGTTGCCCACCCCCGTGAAGGTCGACACGCGCACCCGCCCGCGCAGGTGGTTGTCGCCGTCGCCCGGCGCCAACGCACCCGAGAAGATGGAGATCTTCTCGGGGCGCACGCCGACCTTGACCGTGGACGCGCCGTCGGGGAGTCGCGACGCGGGAACGCGCACGCTCGCCCCACTCGTGAGCACGACGGTGGCGACCGACCCCGTCGCCGGTGCGACCTTGCCCTCGAGCAGGTTGGACGCGCCGAGGAACGACGCGACGAATTCGGTCGACGGGCTGTCGTAGACGTCGCGCGGCGCGCCGATCCCCTCGACGCGACCGTGGCGCATGACGACCAGGCGGTCCGACATCGTCATCGCCTCTTCCTGGTCGTGGGTCACGTAGAGGAAGGTGATGCCGACCTCGCGCTGGATCCGCTTGAGCTCGATCTGCATCTGGTGGCGGAGCTTGGCGTCGAGGGCCGACATCGGCTCGTCGAGGAGAAGCAGGGTGGGGTGATTGACCAGCGCGCGCGCGAGGGCCACGCGCTGCTGCTGGCCCCCCGAGAGCTGAGCCGTGCGCCGGCCCTCCATCTGGGGCAGGTCGACGATCTCGAGCATCGCGGACACGCGGCGCTTGATCTCGGACTTGTCGACGTTCTTTCGCTTGAGCCCGAAGGAGACGTTGTCGGCCACGCTGAGGTGCGGGAAGAGCGCGTAGGACTGGAAGACCGTGTTGACGTCGCGGCGGTAGGGCGCGAGGTAGGTCACGTCGACCCCGCCGAGGAAGATCTGGCCCGACGTGGGCTCTTCGAACCCGCCGAGCATGCGCAGCGTGGTGGTCTTGCCGCAGCCCGACGGTCCGAGCAGGCTGAAGAACTCTCCCTCGAAGACCTCGAGGTTGAGGTCGTCGACCGCGGGGGCCCCTTCAAAGACCTTGGTGACGTGCTCGATCTTGACAATCGCGCGACGCGCCCCGGGGGCGCTCACGTCGGGCGGTGAGTCAGCGGCGTCGACGAGTCCCTCCATGTCGAACCGGACCTCACCCCCCTTCGCGTTCAGTGGCCCCAGCCAGTCCTGCGATGAGGCGAGGCTAGCCAGGATTGGGACGTGGCGCACTACGCCTGGCGCCAATCGGCGCCCCCGGCAGGAGTCGAACCCGCAACCTGACGGGTAGAAACCGTCTGCTCTATCCAGTTGAGCTACGAGGGCGCCACCAATCGTAGTGAGGAGTCCGCGACTCGACGAAGTCTGCGACGCTCGTTGCCTCGATCGGTTGCGCCAAGGGCCTGTGCCATACTTGACTGGCTTGGTGGGCGTAGCTCAGTTGGTTAGAGCGCCAGGTTGTGGTCCTGGAGGTCGGGGGTTCGAGACCCCTCGCTCACCCCCAAGAAGCCGTCTTCCCTCCTCCGGAGGGCGCACGGCAGACAGAAGTCGGCGCGGCCAGGGGAGGTTCAGAC
>JBOGFU010000051.1:0-15998 GCA_050743545.1 Acidimicrobiales bacterium
ATCCTTTCGCGATGCTGCCCTTCTGCGGCTACAACATGGCCGACTACTGGTCACACTGGCTGAGCTTCTCGGACCGCTACGGCGACGCCGCGCTGCCCAAGGTCTTCTACGTCAACTGGTTCCGCAAGGGCGCCAACGGCGCCTACCTGTGGCCCGGCTTCGGCGAGAACAGCCGCGTGCTCGAGTGGGTCTTCGAACGCACCGCGGGTCGGGGCGAGGCGGTGCTCACACCCATTGGTTACGTGCCCCACGCCGGGTCGATCAACGTCGAGGGCCTGGGCGTGAGTCGCGCCGACATGGCCGAGCTCCTGCACGTCGACGTCGAGGGCTGGCGGCGCGAGGTTCCCCTGATCCGCGAGTACTACGCGGCCTTCGGCGACCGCCTGCCCGACCGGCTGGTCGCTGAGGTGAACGACCTCGACGTGCGACTCTCCTAGTCGACCGTCTCCGCGTCGGCAACGATCAGGCGCGGCCCCGACGGCCAGTCGAAGTACCGCCACGTCCAGTTGATGAGCACGCGGAGCCGGTTGCGAAAACCGACCAGGTAAAACAGGTGGAGTCCGAGCCACGCGAGCCAGCCGAGCGTGCCCTTGACGACCCCCGCGCGCGGCAGCTGGGCCACGGCGGCGCGGCGCCCGATGGTCGCCATGACTCCCTTGTCGCGGTAGTGGAACGACTCGGTCGACTCGCCCTCGATCGCGCGCAGTATCTGGCGCGCGCAGTGTTGCCCCGACTGGATGGCGACAGGTGCGAGCTGGGGGCAGACCTCGCCCTCGCTGAGGACCGCCGCGGCGTCACCCACCACCCACTCGCGCTGGCCCCCCGGGACGCGAAGGTCGGGGCCCACGACGACGCGCGCGCCCGGTCCCGCCCGTCCGACGTCGCTGGCCAGCGTGCCCGCGACGGTGACCCCCGCGGCCCACACCACCGCGGTCGTGGCGAGTCGCTCACCGTCGGCGAAGACCAGCGCGTGCTCCTCGACCTCGACCACCGAGCGCCCGAGCTGGACCTCGACGCCCAAGCGCGCGAGCTCGCGCGCGGCGTAGCGCGACGCCGACGCGCTAAATGACGTGAGCAGACGGTCGGCGAGGTCGACCACCACGACGCGCACTTGCGAGCGCTCGAGGCGCAACCCATCGCGGCGCACGGCGATCGAGATCAGCTCGGAGAGCGCGCCCGCGGTCTCCACCCCCGTCGGTCCCCCGCCCACCACCACGTAGGTGAGGTCGAGGGGCCGGCCCTGCGCGGCGACGTCGGCCGCCTCCAGGCTGAGCAGGAGTCGATTGCGCAGTCGGCGCGCGTCACCGAGGGTGTAGAGGGGCAGCGCGTGGTGGTGCGCGCCGGGCACCGAGAAGAACGCCGCGGTGGCCCCGGTCGCCACCACGAGGTGGTCGTAGGAAACGCCCGCGCCGTCGTCGAGCTCGACCTCGCGCTCGCGGGTGTCCACGCTCGCGACCCGGGCGTGTCGGAAGCGCACGTTTGGGGAGTGACCGAACACGGTTCGAATCGGGTAGGCCACGTCGGCCGGCTCGAGCCCCGCGGTCGCGACCTGGTAGAGCAGCGGGGAGAAGGTGTGGAAGTTGTGAGCGTCGATGATCGTGACGAGCACCGGCCCCTTGGCGAGGCCGCGCGCCACCGCGAGCCCCGCGAACCCGCCGCCCACGACGACCACGTGGGGCCGATCGCCCGCGGGCGCGGGGTCCGTCGACGCCACCGGGCTCACCACGTCATCACTCTATGAACGACGACCTAGTGGTGGCGCGAGACTCGGCGCCCGAACCCGTAGGCGAGCGCGCCCGCGCCCGCCACGACGGCGAGCGAGCGGTCGCCCACGCCAAAGGAGAGCGACACGCCAACCGGGATGAGCGCGCCCACGACCCATAAGAGCTGCTGGCGAACGGCGAGCAGCGCGAAGGTGCGACCCTGCGCGGCGAGCGGCACGTGGCGTTGGGTGATCGCGTCGAAGCTCGGTTGGGCCACCGCCGCGCACAGGCCGAGCCAGAACGCAAAGACCGCCTGGCCCGTCAGGGATGGCCGCGACCCCGCGAGCGCGGCGCCGAGCGCGACGCCGAGCAACGACCAGGTGAGCAGCGTCGACTCACGCACGGCGTTGCGCGCGCGCGTGACGAGCCCCAGCCCGCCGAGTGAACCCACGGCGCTCAGCGCCAGCACGAGCGCGAACCAGCCGAGCCCCGCGTGGGCGCGGCGCAGTCCGAACGCGAGCAGGAAGGTCGCGAATCCGACCGAGAAGCGCATCATCGCCGCGGCGACCAGGCCCCACGAGACCTCCGCGTCACCAAAGGGGTTGAGGGTGTGTCGGTCTCGCTCGTCCTGGGTCAGCGCGGCGAAGCGACGTCGCACCGCCTCGTCCGGTCGTTGAAGGCGCAGGCTCGCGCCGACCGCCACGAGGAACGTCACGGTCGCGGCGATGAGCACGCTCGGCGCGCCGAGCCCCTTGAGCATCCCCGCGCCGATCGACCCTACGACGAGACCCGCGAGCGTGCCCAGCAACGTCAACTGGGCGTTGAAGCCCGCGAAGCCGGACGTCTCGTCGACGCGCTCGGTCGGCCAGCCCGCGTCGTTGACCCGCGCCGAACGCTCCCGGAACTGGTCGGTGCGCGCCATCTCGGGCACCAGCGCGCCGCGGGTCACCACGTAGAGCTTCGACGACACCAGCACGCAGAAGGCCTCGGGGTAGAGCCACAGCGAGTTGAGGTGTTGGCTCATCAACCAACAGAGCACGCAGCGCACCCCGGCCGACGCGGCGACGAGCACGCGCCGCCCGCTCACCGATCGGTCAATCAGGGGCCCGAGCAAGGGCGAGACCACGGCGAAGGGCGCGATGGTGAGGAGCAGGTACAACAGCACCCGGCCCTTCGCCTCCGTGGGGCTCACGGAAAAGAACAGCGAGCCGGCGAGCGAGATCGTCACCAGCGTGTCGCCGGCCATCATCACGACGTGGACCAGCGCGAGTCGGCCGAACGCGGTGCGCTGATTGAAGAGGTCCTGGGTTGACGCCCACGCCAGTGAGAGGAAGCCGCGGGGGCGCACGCCAGGAAGCGTAAGCGGTTGACCGGGCGAACTCAGTTGGAGAAGCAGCCCAATCGGTAGACGGTGGGTGGGAGTCGCCCGGCGACACAGACGTCGGCGCGCTTGGCGAAGGACCACACGTCGGTCACCGGACTCCACTCCAGCACCTCGGTGACGCCAATCGCGGTCTCGCCCGTGCCGACGGTCGCCCACGTGTAGGCCCAGTCACCCTCGCAGCCGAAGTGGTCGATCGAGCCGAGCGCGAAGAACCCGGTAAAGGGCACGCTGAGCGCCGCCACCGTGCAGGGCGACGGCGAGGGGGCGGCGGCGCTCGTCGACCCCGCGCGGCCCGCCGCGGTCGCCAGGGCCGCCAAGATCACTACCACCGCGACGTAACGAACAACCTTCACGTCAGCAGTTCACCACAGCCGCGCGTCGCGGCTCGTTCACGTGGGGTCGAGCAGCAGGTTGAAGAGCTGGAAGACGAACGCCGACCACTCGTCTTCGGGCACCGGAGAGGTCGACGCGTCGTCGAGGTTGCGCCCAAAGACGACGATCTGCAGCATCGCCGCCACCGCGCGAGCGTCCACGTCGCTGCGCATCCACCCGCGCGCCTGGCAGAGCTCGATGGTCGAGGTGAGCTCTGAGGTGAGTCGCTCCTGGGCGACCCCAATGAGCTGTCGCAGCTCGGGGCGCGTCACCGACGCCGCGACGATGCGCAGGCGCATCGACCGGTTCGAGCGCCGCCCGCCGCCCGACGAGATGGAGGTCATAATCTCCTGGGCCGCGACGAGGAACCCCGGGAAGTCGTCGGCCGCGGCCACCGCGCGGCGAATGGCCACCATGTCCTGGTCGACCAACCGGGAGAACATCATCTCGTAGGCGGCGTCAATCACGCCTTCGCGAGATCCAAAGTGGTGGTAGACCGAGCCGTAGTTGACCCCGGTCGCGGCGCAGACCTCGGGGATGCGCACCAGGGTTTCGTCGCCGTCGCGGAGGCGCTCCGCGACGGCCTCCAAGACGGTTCGCATCACCGGCGCTGACCGACTCTGCTTGTGCACCACTCCGCGTACGACTTGCGTCATCGCGATCTACTCACGACACCCGACATCAATTTCCACCCTAGACGTACGAGTACGGACGTTGTTCATAAGTCGTGTTTATAAACGCAAAACAAAGTTTTCCTCCATTCGGTCCTTGCGAACAGAGCGTGATGCGTGCGTAAATGCGAGGCGCGACACGACATAAGAAAAGTGAAGCGTGACACACGTATCCGAGGAGCTGGCATGAGCGTCGACCACGAGTCCCACCCGACCACGACACACCCCACGAGGAACGTCGGCGTGGCCGTCGTCGTCATCATCGTGGCGTTGGCGCTCGTCGGCGCCGGTCTGGCCTGGGGACGCTCTGGCGCCAAATCCGGCACCATCACCGTGACCGGGTCCGGGTCGGTGATGGGCACCCCCGACACGGTCACCGTCCAGTTGGGTGTGTCGACGACGGCGAGTTCGGCAACGCTCGCGCTGAGCGAGAACAACTCGCGCACTAATCGACTCATTGCCTCGTTGAAGAGCCATGGGATCAAGCCCAAGGACCTTCAAACGTCGGGGCTCAACATCTACCAGAACACCAACCAGGCGGGACAGGTGACGGGATTCACGGTCACCGACGACCTCACCGTCACCATCCACCGGGTGTCACGCGCCGGCGCGGCGATTGACGCCGCCGCCAACGCCGTGGGCAACGGCATCGAGCTCAATGGCGTGACCCTCTCCATCTCCAATGACTCGACGCTGCTCGCCGCCGCCCGCGCCAAGGCCATGCACAACGCGCGCCGCGCGGCGTCACAGATCTCCGCGGCCGCGGGTACGCACTTGGGTGGCGTCGTGACGATCATCGACGAGGAGAACCAGAACTCCTACGTGTTCCCGATGTTCGCCCAGGCCACCGCGGTGGCGAACCTTAAGTCAGTCCCCATCGAGGCCGGTACCCAGGCCGTGTCGGTCCAGGTGAAGGTCATCTTCTCGCTCTAGCGCCGTCGCGACCGCCACCGCCCGCGGGCCCTCCACGCGAGGGCCCGCGGCGCGACGGTGAGCAACGCAAAAAAACCGACCGCGACCGCGACGAACGCCACCGCGGTTCCCTGGCCCGACACCACGCGCAGCAGCATCCCGACCACCACGGTGGCCGTGGCGATGACGTAGCCCGAGCGCGTTTGGCCCGCTCGCCAGCCCAGTCCGCCAGCCACGAACCAGCCCACGACGAGCCCGGCGGCGAAGGGCCACGCGGTGTGGGCGACGCCGCTCAGGCGAACACCGTGGTCGTGTACTCGTCGTCCCAGTACCACGAAGACCACCACGCTCGCCGCGTCCCACGCGCGCCAGGCGCCCCTCCACCGGCGGGTCACGCGAGCCACCGGCGCGTCGGCCAACACGCTAGTGACGGCCCATCAACGTGGTCTCGACCGGCTCACCGGTGGCGCTCACTTGAGCAACCGGGACAGGCGGCGATCGGCCAACACCTTGCCGCCCGTCTGGCACGTCGGGCAGTACGTCATTTCGTAGGACTCGAAGGACACACGAGCCAGCGTGTCACCGCAGGGCGTTGGGCACGGTTCCCCCGCTCGACCGTGAACCGCAAACCGACCGCCCAGCTTCGCCTCGGATAGTCCCCCCTTCCTCGAGCGCTCGAGCTCGAGCGCCTCGGCCAAGACGTCCGTGACGGCGCTCAATAGGGTCTCGCGCTGTGCCGGGCTGAGTGAATGAAGCGAGGCAAACGGCGACAGCTTGGCTCGGTGCAGGATGTCATCGCCCCAGCCACGGCCAATGCCCGCGAGCACGTGCTGATCTCGCAGGTCGGTCGTCAGTCGACGTCGCGAGTCACTCGTGCGAATGACGGTGGCGAACTCATCAGTGCCGGGCTCAGGCCCGAGACCGGCCAGCGGTCCCTCGTCCCCGGGCGCCACGACCCACCACGAAGCCTTTCGATGGGTTCCGTACTCACGCACGAGGACACCGACGCCGTGGGTCGAGAACGGCGAGTCGCCGGGGCCGAACTCGAATCGCGCGGCGGAGCCACGCGGCCTCGTGTTCTTGGGTGGCCGCTCGACGTCGAGGCGCCCCGCTTGGGATAGGTGCACAACGATGCGGGTCCCGTCGTCAAACTCCCACACGAGGTACTTGGCCCGCCGTCCAACTGAGACGAGCCGATGACCGTGCAGCGATTGGGGAGTCGGCGCATAGGTGCGGAGCGAAGAGAAGCCCAGCAGGTCCGCGCGATGCAGCGTCATTCCCGCCAGCAACGAGTGAAGACGCTCGGCCAATGCCTGCATCTCGGGGAGTTCGGGCACTCACCAATGTATAGATGGTCGGCCCGGTCACGGTCGAAGTCAATTGCTCGAACGCCTCGTCCGCCGGGAGAGTTCCTCATCACTACGGCGTGGACCCATTTAGGTCACGCCTCCACGACTACCGGTAGGGCCGGTGGGAATCGAACCCACGACCGAGGGATTATGAGTCCCCTGCTCTGACCACTGAGCTACGGCACTCTGACGCGCGGCGCCGAGGCCCGCCGTCTCGGCGACAACGTATCAGCGTGACGGGCGTCACCCCACGATTGCGTATCATCCGCGCAGCGAGTGGGAGGTGGCGTGGAGTCTGACGTGATCGTCGTCGGCGCCGGTCACAACGCGCTGGCGTGCGCGGCCTACCTGGCGGCCGCGGGCCTCCGCGTCGTGGTACTGGAGGCGCGTGACCGCGTTGGCGGCAACACGAGCACCGAGGAGCTCACGTTGCCGGGCTGGCACCACGACACCTGCGCGAGCGCCCACGTGGTCATCCAGTCGAATCCGCTCATCGCCGACGACGAGCTCGGACTCCTCGAACGCGAGGGCCTTCGCTACCTCGTCACGGACCCCGCGGTCGTCTTTCCCCTCGAGGGGGACGACGCCCTGGCCGTGCGACCCGACCTCGAGGCGACGGCCCGCGAGTTCGCGCGCTTCTCGCCGCGCGACGCCGCCGCGTTGCGCGACATGATGAGCGAGTGGGACGCCGGGCTGCGCGGAGCCCACGCGCGGCACCAGGCCGGACTCGACCCCGCCGCCGACGACTCAGCGCGGCGATACGACGAGCTGCGCTCGCGCAGCGCGCTCGAGGTCGTCGAGTCCACGTTCCGCCACCCAGTGGTGCGCGCGGCGATGACCTGGCTGGGATTCTCCACCATCCAGCCCCCCACCCGAGTCGGAACCGGTGCGCTGCCCGCGGCGATCACCGCGGGCCGCCTGCGCTTCGGCTGGGCGACCCCCGTGGGCGGGTCCCAGGCGCTGCCCGACGCCCTCGCGTCGGTGGTTCGTCGACACGGTGGACTCATCGCGACCGGCGCCACCGCGCGCCGCTACCTGGTCGAGGACGGCCGATGCGTCGGCGTCGCCACCGACACCGACACCTACCGCGCTCGTCTCGCGGTCGTGGCGGGGTCACACCTCGCCACGTTGCCCGTGGCGCTCGGCGGCGCGTCGCCGATACTCGAGGGGGCCGCGGACCGGTGGCGCGGCGGGCTCGCGGTGTTCGCGGTCCACTTCGCGCTGCGCGAGAGCGTTCGCTACCGGGTACGTGGCGAGGAGGTGACCTCGGTCGCGGCGGGGCTCGGGACTCCCGACGGGGTGTCGCGCCAAGTCGCGGGCGCGCTTGGCGGCCGCGTGGACGCCGACGACCCGTGGCTGCTCCTCGTCGACTCGACGGCTGTCGACCCCGCGCGGGCCCCCGGCGCGGCGTTCAAGTTCCTCACCGTCGCCCCAACGCTGGTGGACGGCGCGCCCTGGACGGCGGCGGCGTCACGCGATTTCGCGGACCATCTCGTCGACGTGGCGCGTCGTCGAGTCGTCGGACTCGACGACGCCAACATCCTGGCCCGCGTCGAGGAATCGCCGACGAGCCTCGCGGCGCGCAGCCCGGCCAACCTCGCGGGGTCGTGCCACGGCGGGGAGTTCGTGATGCTCGACGGGCGCGTCCTCGCGGGCTGGCCCGACGTGCGCACCGACGTCGCCGGCCTTTACCTCACCGGCTCGACGTCGCACCCGGGTGGATCGGTGTCGGGCCGACCGGGTCGCAACGCCGCGCGCGTGGTTCTCGAAGACCTAGGACACGACGTGACGGCGTTTTACGAGCGCCCCTAGCGGGGCTAGCCCTCGCTGAGCCAGGAGGTGGAGAACGGCGTCGAGTTCTTGGGGGCGGCGACCTTCACCTTGAGGCCCCAGTGAGCGAAGGAGATCGACTGCGTCGCCCCCTGGTAGGTGACGCTGGCCTTCACGGGGAGCAGTGTCTTGGCGTCGGCGAGCAACACCTCGCTGAACGACGTCGACGATCCCGACGTCGGGGTCTTGCCCTTGAGCACGATGACGCTCTCGCCATTGACCACCCGGTTGGCAAGTTGGGTCACCGGTGGCGACAGGCTGAGCTCGGTCATCGCGGTCGAGAGGGTGAGCCCCGACGTGACGGCGATGAAGTCCGCGTTGTTGGACTCGATGGCGATCCACTGGTTGGCGTGCTTTTTCGCCTGCGTCTTGGAGAATCCCATGTAGGTCGTGAGGATGGACGAGTCACCGTAGAGGTACGCCACGTTCTTCACGAGTCGGACGGTCTCTTTGTGGGCGACGCCCTTTACCGTGAGCAAGATGTCCTGGTAGCCATCGGACGCGGAGGCGAACGACGTGACCTTGAGGTGGGTCGTGCCGACCGAGCCCGACGAGGACCACTCGACCGACTTCTGGGCGTTTCCGGTGGCGAGGATGGAGTTGTAGAGCTGGACGGGCGTGGTTGACGCCGCACCCGCGAGGGTCGCGGCTGACGTCACCACCGTCGTGGCGATCGCCAGAGCCGTCCAGAGTCGAAGCCGCATTGTTAGACCGTCCGTTCGACCCAGGCAGAAGGGTGGGTCGATAGATGCTAGTTGCGTGGGTTGGTCGCACTCGGTGCAGCCCGGCACGGTCGTGGCTCCCATGTTCTGTAACGCATGATGAGCGACAGATCAGTAACGGCTGATCTGTGACACTTTCGTTGATTATTCCCTCTTTGTCGGGCGTTGTGCCCGCTTTTTCCTGACTGCTCCTTTCGTCGTTCGCAGCACGGCCTTTAGAAATTCGCTGCCGTCCCAGACCTCGAGCGTCGATTCGGTGACTTTGACGTCGACGATGCGGCCCGCTCGATGCTTGCCGGCCGAAAAGACCTGGCCGCTGACCGCGATGACGCCGTTCGAGGCGACCGTGCGGTTGACCCACTCGTCGCCGGAGCGGTTGAGCACCCGTGACGCGTCCAGGGGGAGGTGGGTGCTGAGGGTCCGTCGACTGAAGCGCTCAGAGGGCGTCGCCATTCCCAGCTCTTGATGGGGACGCTCGGTGTTGTAGTCGTGGACCCAGGCGTCGAGCTGGCCTTGGAGGTCCGCGAGCGAGCTGAAGGTGCGCTCGGCGACGAACTCGCGGCGCAGCGTGTAGTGCCAGCGTTCGATCTTGCCGGTCGTGGTGGGGCTGCGGGGCCGGGTGAGAATGTGATTGATCCCGTTCTCACGACAGATCTTGTCGAAGAGGACCTCGGAGTCGTGGCGCCCGAACCGGCCGGTGAAGACCTTGCCGTTGTCGGTGAGGATCTCGTCGGGCACCCCCCAACGGGTGAGCGCCGCCACGAAGTGCTCGTTGACGGGTCGGGCCGTCGCTCGCGCCATCACGCCGTGACAGACGAGGAAGCGACTGTGGTCGTCGATGCCGGTGAGGACCTTCGCCTCGGTGCCGTCGGTGGTGAAGATCGACCCCACGACGTCCATCTGCCAGAGCTCCATGGGGCGTCCGCGCTCCCAGCGCTTGTAGGTCTTGAGGACCTTGTGGCGCTCGCCGCGCACGATCAGGCCGGCGCGCACCAGCGCGCGGTAGATCGCCATGTGGCTCGGCGTTGAGTCCCAGCCCTCCCTCTTCAGTTCGAACTGGATGCGCTTGGGCCCCCAGAGGTGGTGGCGCCGGCGCAGGTCCAGCACGCGCACCTCGGTGGCCCCGTCCATCTGGTGCGGGACGTGGTGGGGTCGGTGCGACTCGTCGCCCAGGGCCTCTAGGCCGCCCCCTTCGTATTTGCTCAGCCAGCGGTAGACCGTCTGGCGGGTCACGTTGAACTTGGCCGCGACCTCGGTGATCGAGAAGCCATCTCTCATCACCATGGTCACGGCGTCGTAGCGCTGCTCCATTTTGCTGATGTCCTTTAGCACGGGCCACCTCCTCGACGTCTCAGTCGACGTCACGGCGGGGCGAAGTGTCAAGGATCAGCCGTTACTCTGTCGCGCATCAGGCGTTATCGGGTAACAGGACCTGCGTTATCGATCTGTCTCGTATCAACCGAGACAGAACACGGTCGTGGCTCCCAGAGCAGGACTCGAACCTGCAACCTAGTGATTAACAGTCACTTGCTCTGCCAATTGAGCTATCTGGGACCGAGCCCGAAGGCCGCGGCCATGCTAGCAGCGGCCCACTTTTGTCACTGGTGCGAGAACCACTCCTCGAGGCGCGCCGCCGCGGGGCTCTCGCGCACCGCGCGCCGACAGCGCTCCATCCGCTTGCTCATCGCCTGGCGCGAGATGCCTCGCTCGCGCGCGAGCAGCTCGAGCGACGTCGTGCGGAACGCGAACTGCCAAAAGTCGTCGAAGTCGTCGCCGCAGAGGCGCCGCAGCTCATCGATGACCCACGCGGGCGCGTCCACGTCGCGCTCCGGCGACCGCGGCTCGTGGGACTCGTCCAAGGTCGCGGTCTCGTAGCGGCGCGCGGCGAGGTCGCGCGTCATCTGAAGCGCCTCGGTCGCGCGCGCCAACGGCAGGCCGAGCTCACGCGCGACAGTGCGCGCGCCGAGTGCCCGCGTGGCGGAGCGCTCCAGCTTCTGCACCGCGAGCACGACGCGCATTTCAGAGTCGGTGAGCCCGGCCTGCTGCTGAACCGCCTGATTGACGAGCTTCATGATCCAGTAGTTGGCGTAGGTCGAAAACCGCACACCGCGTGCGGGGTCGAAACGACCCATCGCGTTGGCCAGACCCTCGACCCCGGCGGCCTCCAGCTCGTCGTTGCCGAACCGGTAGCCGCGCTCGTTAACCCGCGCGCGCACCAGCCCCAACGTCGCTCGAAGGAGCGTCGCCTCCGCGGTCTGGCCAAGGTGTCGCGCGCGCGTGAGTCGGCGCTTCTCGCCCGAATCCGTTACGGGTCGCGCGAGCGCGCGTTGCGCGGCCCGCCCCGACTCAATGACCGGGTAGAGCCGGCGCTCCTCGTCCACGTCGAGCGGCGAGCCGATCTCCAGCCCGCCGATAACACCCGCGCGCGTCACGCCCGCGTGGCCCCGGCGCGCGTGATCAGCCAGGCCCGCAGGTCGGCCTCGGCGACGTCACCGTGGGCTCCTTCGAGGAGGTCGAGTCGCTCCTTGACGTCACGCACCGTCGCCATGGCCACGTCGGGGGCAACCACGCCGTCGCGCAGTTCGCGCTCGAGCTCGGATAGCTCGCTTCGGACCGCCGCGCGCAGCAGTTGGGCGATCACGGCAGTGACGTTGGCGTCGTCGTCGGCGACCTCGTCGACGACGAGGCGTGCGAGGACCTGGGCCGCGGCGTCGTCACCGTGACGTCGTAGCTCGTCGATCACCGCCGCGGCCGGCTCGCCCGACTCCAGCGCTTCGAAAATGTCGCGTTGAAGGTCGTGCACAAAGAGCGGCGGCGCGAGGCGACCGGCGACGTCATCGGGTCGGTGAAGTCGCAGCCGCAGGGCCTCGACGCCCGGCCGCGGCATCACGACGTCGTCGTGGGCGCGAGCGCGCGCGGGTGGCTCGGGGGCGTGCCCCCGGCGAATCCACTCGGCGAGGCGCGCGCGCAGGGTCGCCGAGTCGAGACGCAACCGGTCGGCGACCTCCATCACGTACTGGTCGCGCACGAGCTCGCTGGGGTGCTCGGCGAGTACCTCGAGCGCCGACTCGCCGGCGCGCGCGCGACCCTCGGCGGTCGCGAGGTTGGCCGCCGCGATCGCGCGCTCGAGGCGAAACCCCAGGAAGGGGATGGCGTCGGCGACCGCGACGCGCAGCGCGGCGGGGTCGCGTTGGGCGAGGTCCGCCGGGTCGGCGCCGTCGGGCAGACGAGCAACCGCGACGTCGACCTCGTACTGGCGCTCCCACTGGTAGACCGACGCGGCCGCGCTCTGGCCCGCGGCGTCGGCGTCGTAGGCCAGCACGATGCGACGCGCGAAGTTGCGCATCGTTCGAAAGTGGTCCTCGCCGAGCGCGGTGCCGCAGGTCGCGACGGCGCGCTCGATCCCCGCGCCAAAGAGGGCGATGACGTCGGTGTAGCCCTCGCACACCACGACCTCGCCCGCGCGAATCACGTCCTCCTTGGCCCAGTTGAGCGCGTAGAGCGTGCGGCGCTTGGAGTAGATCGCCGTCTCGGGGCTGTTCTTGTATTTGGGTTCGACGTAGCCGTCGGCGCCCGGCTCGCGACCCGGCATGATGCGCCCGCCCACGGCGATCGCCCGGCCCGAGGGGTCAAGGATCGGAAAGATGATGCGCGCGCGCAGCGCGTCCTGGCGCCGACCGCGCCGGTTGACGAAGCCGAGCCCGGTCCCGGTGAGGAGGTTCTCGGAGAGGTCGAGCCCCGACGAGAGCGCGTCCCACTCGTCGGGCGCCCACCCCAGTTGGAAGCGACGAGCCAAGTCGCCACTGATGCCGCGAGAGCGCAAGTACTCGCGAGCGGGGCGCGCGTCGGGCGACTCCAGCAGGCGCGCGTGATACCACGCGACCGCCCGCTTCATGGTCTCGAGCAGCGCTTGGCGCTCCTTGTGCGCGGGACCCGCCGCGGCGTCCTCGTGCAAGACGACCCCGGACCGCTCGGCGAGCTGTCGTACCGCGTCGACGAAGTCGAGGTGTTGAACCTCACGCAGAAAGGTGATCGCGTCGCCGCTCGCGCGACAGCCAAAGCAGTAGTAGAAGCCCTCCTCGGCGTTGACCGAGAACGACGGGGTCTTCTCCGCGTGGAACGGACACAGCCCGGTCCAGCGCCGACCGGACTTCTTCAACGCGGCGTACTCCGAGATCAACGCGACGATGTCGGTTGACGCGCGAACCTGCGCGATGTCGGCGTCGGAGATGGCCACGACCAGAAGGTACCGCCTGGGTGGTCGACGCCCACCGCTCGGGTCCGGCCCGACTGAGGCGTCGAGCACCGTCGGTAGACTGGCACCCATGTCCGAGAGCGCCGTCGTTATCTCGGACCTCGTGCGCACCTTTCGCGACGGTGAGGTCCACGCGCTCGACGGCGTGAGCCTCGAAGTACCTCGCGGCCAGGTCTTTGGCCTGCTCGGCCCGAACGGTTCGGGCAAGACCACGATGATTCGAATCCTGTCGACGGTCCTCTCCCCCACGTCGGGCTCGGCGACCGTCAACGGATTCGACGTCGTCGCGCGGCCCGACGACGTTCGGCGCTCGATCGGCCTCGCCGGCCAGTACGCCACGGTCGACGAGAACCTCACCGGGTTCGAGAACCTGCGCATGATCGGTCGTCTCAACCACTTGGAGAAGCCCGTCGTCGTTCGGCGCAGCAACGAGCTGCTGGGGAGTTTCGGGCTCAGCGACGCGGCCCACCGGCCCGCCAGGACCTACTCGGGCGGCATGCGCCGGCGCCTCGACCTCGCCGCGGCGCTCGTCGCCGACCCTCCGCTGCTGTTCCTCGACGAGCCGACCACCGGGCTCGACCCCCAGAGTCGTCAGGACATGTGGGGGATCATCGAAGGCCTGGTCTCGGACGGTTCGACCGTGCTGCTCACGACCCAGTACCTCGAAGAGGCGGACCGCCTGGCCAAGCAGCTCGTGGTCCTCGACCACGGGCGCATCATCGCCGAAGGCACCTCCGCCGAGCTCAAGGCGCGCCTCGGGGCGACGGTGCTGTCGCTGACCTTCGCCGACGCCGCGGGCGCGGCCCGCGGCCTCGAGCTCGTGCGCAATCTGTCCAGCGCGCCCGCCTACGTCGATGGGGCGAGGGTCGAGCTCACGATTGACAGCGGCCCCGCGGCGGCGGCGGAGGCCCTGCGCCGCCTCGACGGCGACGGTGTCGTGCTCCTCGGCCTCGAGCTGCGCGAGCCCTCCCTCGACGACGTCTTTCTCAACCTGACCGGCCACAAGGCCGAGGACGAGGTCGCAGAGGCCGCGGTCGGCGCGGGCCGCGGCGGCGCCAAGGACCACTCGTGAGCGTCGTACGCGACACGTCGGGCGCGCAGCGCTCGTCGCTGCGTTGGGTCGCGAGCGACATCCTCACCATCACCCAGCGCGACCTGCTCGCGCTCGTCCGCATCCCCACCGCGCTGGTCTTCGCGTTTGTCCAGCCCATCATGTTCGTGCTGCTCTTTCGCTACGTCTTCGGCGGCGCGATCCCCGTGCCGGCCGTCTACGGCGGTTACGTCAATTACCTCATCCCGGGGATCCTCGTTCAGACGATGATCTTCGGTGCCATCGGCACCGCGATCGGCCTCGCCGAGGACCTGCAAAAGGGCCTCATCGAGCGCTTCCGCGCGCTGCCCATGACCCGCCTCGCGGTGCTCGGTGGACGCACGATGTCGGACCTGACGCGCAACGTCGTGGTGCTGCTCGTGATCACCGCGATCGGCTTCGGGGTCGGGTTCCGACCGGGCGGGGGCTTCACCCACTACGTCGCCGCGAGCCTCATCATGCTCCTCTTCGCGTACTCCATCTCGTGGGGCTTCGCCTACATCGGCCTCGCGGCGCCGAACTCCGAGACCGCTCAGGCGATGGCCTTTCCCATCATCTTCCCCCTGACCTTCGCGTCGACGGTCTTCGTCAACACCCAGAACATGCCCGAGTGGCTACGGGTCTTCGCCAACAACCAGCCGGTCTCCCAAGTGACCAACGCGGTGCGCTGGCTGATGGACGGGGTACCCACGGGCAACTCGGTCTGGGTCGCGCTGTTGTGGACCGCGGGCATCTTCGTCGTGCTGGTGCCGCTGTCAACGGCCCGCTACCGCCGCGCCGCCTGACGTGACCCTCGACGCCGCGCAGCTGCAGCGGCTCGTCCAGGACTCCTTCCCCGAACACGACGTGCCGCGCGTCGAGGAGGCGGGCGACGGCGTTGTCGTCATGAGTCTCGAGATCACCGACCGACACGGGCGCCCCGGGGGGACGGTGTCGGGTCCGGCGATGATGATGCTCGCCGACTCGACCGCGTGGGTCGTCGTTCTCTCGGCGGTGGGTCCCCAGCTCCTCGCGGTGACCACGAGCCTGCACATCGACTTCCTGCGACGACCCCCGATCGCCGACCTGGTCGCGCGCGGTCGGTTACTCAAGCTCGGGCGAAGCCTCGCGGTCATCGACGTCGAACTGACGAGCCGAGGCTCGAGCGACCTGCTCGCCAAGGCCCAGGTCACGTACTCGCTGCCCCCGGGCGCGGGGGCCCCGGGCTAAGCTCCGCGGCCGCGCGGCGGGCGCACCGCGTGCACTCCGTGCAGATTCATCGCGACGTCGCCCTCGCCAGTGGGCAGAACGCGCGCGAGGCCCTCCACCGCAATTCGGTCGAGCGCCTCTCGCTCGTCGGGGGTCGCCGTGATGTATCCCGAGTACGTCGAGAACATCCCCATCAGCTCGTCGTGGGTGCGCCACCAGGCCCACTCGATGGAGAAGGACTCCACGTCGACGAAGCGCCGTCCGAGGTCCTCGCCCGACTCGCGGGAGTGTCGCGCGCCCGCGGTCACCGCGGTCGGGTCGGGTGTCTGGGCGATGTCCTCGAACCACTGGTGTCGCTCAGCAAACCCGTTGCCCAACACGAAGATCCGCCCGCCGTCGCTTAGCACCCTCGCGAACTCGTCGGTCGCCGCGGGCTGGGCGAACCAGTGCCACGCCGACGAGACCACCGCGAGGTCGACAGACGCGTCCGCGAGGGGAAGGGACTCGGCGACGCCGTCGACG
>JBOGFU010000052.1:0-2507 GCA_050743545.1 Acidimicrobiales bacterium
GAACGGGAAGTGGTCCCTGTGGTGAGGCGGCGGAGGTGGCGGCGGAGGCGGTGGCGACTCGACCTTAAGCACGACGAGGTTCGACCACGACCAGCTAAACGCGCTGTCACCGCTGTAGCGGCCGACGATCAAGTACGGCCGCCGGCTCGCCTTGAGCTGAGTCGACCCGAGCGAGCAACTGCCGGTGCCGGCCGAGAGGGAAATCGTGCACAGGGTGGTCCACCCGGACTGCACGGTCACGGTCCCGGTCGGTACGCCGGGAACCCAACCCTGGCGCGGCGAGACCTTCGCGGTGAAGACCGCCTGCCCCTCGGAGCCGTAGGTCACGTCCGAGCTCGATAGCGACAGCCGCACCGACGACGGGCACGTGCTGTAGCACGACCTCGGCGACGCGGACGCGCTCGTTTGGCCGACGGCTATCGCGGCAATTGGTGACGCCAACGCCGCTGACATCAGCGTAATTAAGATCCGTCTCCGTACCACAGGTCCTCCCCCTATACCTTCCATCACTCCGACATCTCGGACGAAAATGCGTGTAATACCTGAAAAGTCGTGTGTTTAAGCACGACGATTCAGTCGTCCTTCTCCGGAGACTCCGATGAATCCGAGCAACGTAGTTCTAAGCACGTGGCGATTGCAAGAGGTAAAAAACAATAATTCAACACGTTTATCCAAAGTTTCAAAGGGCGTATGGAATGGTCCATTTGTTGTTTGTTGGCCAAATTCCGTAACGTTATGCTCCCCGACTACTTGGAGGCGGCAACGGAAGCCGAACCCGTCGCTGGTGTCGGCCGCCCGTCGATTCGCCTCTCGCCGTACCGAGGGGGGAGCCGTGCGGATATTGATGGTTAGTCGGGGCGTCGTACCCGTGGGGCGCGGTACCGGTGGCGCCGAGCTGGTGGCCTTCGCCCTCAGCGAGAACCTCACCGCGAGCGGCGATGAGGTCGTCCTCATCTCCGACGTGGACCAATCGCTAATCGACGACGCCCCCCCCGGGCTGCGGGTCGAGCGCGTCGACACCCACCGCGGCTGGGGTCGCGTGGTCAAGCTCGTGCCCTTCGAGTTCCCGCGCTGGCTGCTCCAGCACTTGGTGGGGAACGTCCGCGCGGCGCGGCTCGCGGGTCAGATTCTCGCGCGTGACGAGGAGGGCTTCGACGTCGTTCACCTTCACGGCGCGCTGGCGACGATTCTGCTCCGCCACCGACTCCGCCTGAGCCGGCTCGACGTTCCGCTCGTCTACACCGAGCACGACTCGACGCCGTGGTCGTGCCACTATCGGGGCCGGCTCGAGGCCCAGGTGCGTCGCGTCATCTACCGCCAGCTGAACCTCCGCGCGTGTCGCCGGGCGAGCGCCGTCGTGATCAACTTCCCGTCGTTTGCGCGAGAGCTGTCCGAGCGCTCCGGCATGCCCGAGTCGCACTTCGTCACAGTGCGCAACGGGGTGCGGGCCCCCGCGACCCCGACGGGCCCGACGCACGTCGTCGCCGTGCCTCGCGCGAACCGCTACCTGCTTTTCGTGGGATCGCTCATCGAGCGCAAGGGTCCCGACGTCTTGATCCGCGCGCTGTCGAGCGTCGACCTGGGCTGCGTCTTCATCGGGGACGGGCCGATGCGCGCGTCGCTGGAGCGACTCGCGGCGCGCGAGGGAGTCAGCGACCGCGTCGTGTTCTTAGGGGCGGTCGACCCCTCTGAGGTTCAGCGCTACTACGGCGGCGCCGAGGCACTCGTGCTGCCCTCGGTCTCCGAGGGCGTCCCGCTGGTGGCCGTCGAGGCGTTGCGCGCGGGGACGCCAGTCGTCGCGAGCAACCTCGAGGGCATCGCGTCGGTCGTGCGCGACCGCGACAACGGTCTCCTGGTCGAGCCGGGCGACGAAGAGTCGCTCGCCGGCGCGCTCGCGCTGCTCGAGAGTGACGAGCGGCTCGCGCGGTCGCTGCGGCGCGGGGCGACGCGCAGCGCGCGCAACGTGCTGACCTGGTCGGCCGTCGCCGGGCACCTGCGCGTCGTCTACGAGGGCTACCGTCCGGCGGCGGGGGCACTGAGTGCCTGATCGCCGGCCGCCGGTCGTCGTCTTTCTCATCGACGCGTTCCGCCACGACTTCCTCTCCGAGGAGAACACCCCTCGCCTCGCCGAGCTCGCGGCGACCGGCGTGCGACGGCCCCTTCGACCGATCCTCGGCTACAGCGACTCGATTCGCGCGACACTCTTCACCGGTCGCCAACCCGACGAGACCGGGTACTGGATGGAGTACGCGTACCGACCCGAGTCGAGCCCGTGGGCGGGCTTTGACCGGCTCGCCCCCCTCGACCGCGTCCCGAGCGACCTCGCGCTGCGCGCGCTCAAGCTCGGACTGTCCTCGACGGTGATGAGGCCGCTCGCCGCACGGCGCGGACTCGCGCACATGAGCCTGCGCGCGGTGCCCTTTCGCGCGATCGGTCGCTTCGACCTCACGCTGCACGAGCCCATGACCTCGCCCGGGGCGCTGGGGTGCGCGAGCATCTTTGACGAG
>JBOGFU010000053.1:0-1564 GCA_050743545.1 Acidimicrobiales bacterium
GTTGAAGGGGTTGACCGTGCCCGCGGCGTCGCCGATCGTCAAGGTGTTGGCGCCCACCCGCGGGCCGAGCGCGAGGCCCTGGGGGAGTCGCCCCCCGGTGGGCGCGCCCTCGCTCGTTTCCTCGCAGAGCCCCCACGCGTCGGCCACCTGGGCCACGAAGTAGTCCTGGAGCTTGGTGGTGTTGACCCCGCGCCACGCGCCGTCGGTCGAGAGCAGGCCGACGCCGACGTTGACCCGCCCGTCGCCCAGGGGGAAGACCCAGCCGTAGCCGGGGACGACCTGGCCGTCGGGGTCACGGATGTCGAGGTGCGAGTCAATCCACGGCTCGTCGTGGCGATCGGAGCGGTAGTAGCCGCGCAGCGCCATGCCCATGGGCCACGACCGGTTGCGCGTCACGCCGAGCTCGCGCCCGATGCGCGAGTTCTGCCCATCGGCGACGACGACGTAGCGGCCCCGGACCTCGCTCGTCACGCCCTCGTGGTCACGCACGGCGACCCCCGTGCAGCCCGCGAGCTCGCCGTCGACGCGCGTCGCGTCCAGCGCCCCGAGCGCCTCTGCGCCGGCGAGCAGCGTCGCGCCGCGCTGCGCCGCGGCCTCGGCGACCAGCCCGTCGAGCGAGAAGCGGGTGATCGTGTAGCCGTAGTTGGGAAAGACCGGGTGCTCGGGCCAGGCGAGCTCGAGCGACGCGCCGAAGCCGAACGCGCGCAGCCCGCCGAAGCGGTGTCCGTGTGCGGCGACCTGGGCCTCGAGGCCCATCGCGCGCAGCTGGTGGACCGAGCGCGGGGTCAGGCCGTCGCCGCAGGTCTTGACGCGGGGGAAGACCTTCTTCTCCACCAGCGCGACCCGCCAGCCGGCGTCGGCGAGCCAGAACGCGCACGCCGATCCCGACGGGCCCGCGCCGACGACGACCACGTCGAAGTCATCGTGTCGGGCCGCGGGCACGGCGACCAGCCTACGAGTTCGCGCGTGACGCCCTCCGGGGGGCGTCAGCCACTCTGGTAGAAATGATGAACGTGGACCAGTACCTACCCATACTGGGACTCCTCATTCTCGGGGTGCTCTTCGCCGCGGGATCGCTCGTCGCGTCGTCCCTGCTGGCCCCGCGCAAGCGGCCCACGGACGCGAAGCTCGCGCCCTACGAGTGCGGGATCGTCCCGGAGGTGGAGCCGCCCCAGCGGTTCCCCGTGCGCTTCTACCTGGTCGCGATGATCTTCATCATCTTCGACATCGAGATCATCTTCCTCTACCCCTGGGCCGTCGTCTTCCGTCAGCTCCGCGTCTTCGGTCTCGTCGAGGTGCTGGTATTCGCTGCGGTCGTGCTCGTAGCGTTCTTGTACCTCGTGAGCAACGGAGCGCTGCAGTGGGGTCCGGGGAGGCGGCTCGAGCGATCCACGCCCGAGCGCACGACGTCCTCGACGGTATCGCGGGTACCGAGCTCACGGACGGGAAGAGCGGCATAGTCAGCGGGTGACCAGCGAAGGGCCGCACGATCGCGACCAGCGCGACCGGAGCCGTCCAAGGGATCGGGCTACTTACCACTGAGACAGTCTGGAAACATAGATAT
>JBOGFU010000054.1:0-1559 GCA_050743545.1 Acidimicrobiales bacterium
CGCCACGCCCGCGACCCCGAGGAGGATCGCGCTCGCGCGCCACGCGCTGGACTCGTCGCGCGCGAGCGCGCGCGCGACGACGACGTCGGTCACGCGGGCAGCGCGTCGGCCGGCGCGCTCGCGCCGTCGAGAAGGCGTCCGTCACGCATGTGACGGATCACGTCCGCCGCCGCGGCGACCGACGCGTCGTGGGTGACCAGGATCACGGTCTGGCCCGCGCGGTGCAGGCGGCTGAGCAGCTCGACGACCTCGCCGCCCCCGACCGAGTCGAGCGCGCCGGTGGGCTCGTCGGCCAGCAGCAGCGTCGGCTCGTTGGCGAGGGCCCGCGCGATGGCCAAGCGCTGGCGCTGGCCCCCCGAGAGCACCCCGGGCATGTCCGACGCGCGCTCGGCGATGCCCAACAGGTCGAGCAGGTCGCGGGCCTTGGCCTCGGCGGCGCGACGGCTCCGCCCGGCGATGACCGCGGGCAGGAGCACGTTCTCAATGACCTACATACCCTCGAGCAGATTGAAGAACTGAAAGACGATCCCGATGTGGCGCCGGCGCAGGATCGCGCGCTCGTCCTCGCCCCCGCCCGACATCGACTCGCCCGAGACCGTGATCGACCCCTCGTCGACCTCCTCCAATCCCGCGACAAGGTTGAGCAGGGTCGACTTGCCACAGCCCGACGGCCCCATGATCGCGATGAACTCGCCGCGACTCACGGTGAGGTCCACCCCGCGCAACGCGCGCACCGGCGCGTTCTCGGCCTCGTAGGTCTTGCGCACTCCGCGGACCTCAAGGACCACTGGGCTCTCGTCACTCATCTCTGACCTCCGGGTCACTGTTGGGGCGAACCACCGTGATGGTCGCCAGGATCTTGTACGCGATGACCGGGGTGTCGCGGCCCTTGACGAGCTGGGGGTCCAGCTCGATCGCGTCGACGTCGTGGTCCAGCGCGTCGCGCGTGGGCTTGCTCATCACGGTCTCGCCGGCCGACGCGAGGGTCTGGAGGCGCTGGGAGAGGTTGACCGTGTCGCCGACGAGGGTGTACTCGAGGCGCTCCTCGCTGCCCAGCAACGCCGCGGCCGCGGGACCGGTGGACAGGCCAATCCCCAGGCCAAACTCGGGCAGGCCCTCGGCGGTCCACGTGATGTTGATCGCCTCCTGGGCCGCGTGCATGCCCAGCGCCGCGCTGAGCGCGCGGTCGGCGTGGTCGGCCTGGGCGAAGGGCGCGCCGAAGACCGCCATCACCGAGTCGCCGACGAACTGCATCACGGTGCCACCCTCGCCGAGGATCGCGTGGTTCATCGCCGCGCGATGGGTGTTGAGCTGGCCCGCGAGCTGGCTGGGGTCGGCGTGCTCGGCGATGTGGCTATAGGAGCGGATGTCGCTCATCACGACGGTCACCTCCACCTTCTCAGTCTCGCCGATGCGCTTTCCCTCGAGCCGAACCTTCTCGGCGAGCCCCCCGGGCAGCAGGCGCGACAGCGTCTCGTCGCGGAGCTTCGGCGGCACGCTGCCGGCTTCGAGCCCGGTGATGAATCGCGCCAATGAATTGCGATCGCCCGCCTTTAGCG
>JBOGFU010000055.1:0-19560 GCA_050743545.1 Acidimicrobiales bacterium
GGTCGGGCCCGACCCACCGTCGAGCTCGGGGCGCAGTCGATCGGCGAGCGCGGCGAACGCCCGGCGGGGGCGCGGGGCCCCCACGGACTCCCACGCGTCGTCGAGGGCGTAGTGCTCCTCGGCGCCCAACGGGGCGCCGAGCGCGCTCGACAGGATGGCCCGGATCAGCGCGAGCGCCTCGGTGTCATTCTCGGGCAGGGGGTCGCACCACGCGCCGCGACCCAGCGACACCGACGAGACGCCGTGGACTCGAGCGAGGTCCGCGTACTCCCCCTTGGGATCGATCACGACGCAGCGCCGCCCCCGGTCGAGCGCGCGATCGACGAGCATCTTGACCACCGTGCTCTTGCCGGCGCCGATCGACCCCGCGACGACCACGTTGGGGTTCGTGATCAGCCCCGCGGCGTACGCGTCAAAGGGATCGAACACGAACTCCCCGCCGCGCGCGCACCGTCCCAGGGGCCGGCCCTCCAGCCCCGTCCCGGCGTCGTGGACGGGCATCCGCAGCGCGACGAGGTCGGCGCTCGTCGCCCAGTGCGACCACGCGCGCGTCACCACCCCGGCCCGCCGGGTAGCTGCTGGGAGTACCACGCGGCCTGACGCCCGCGACCTCGCTCGACGCGCAGGCCCGACTCGTGGGCGAGGCGGCGAACGAGCGCCACCTCCGAGGCGAGCTCCGTGGCCGACTCCGCGCGCACCGCCACGAAGACGGCGAGGCGCACCAGCGCGCGCCCCGCGGCGACGAGCGACTCGCGTTCGCGGACGCGATCGATTGCCCGATCCACGCGCGCGGTGCGCCGAAAGCCCGCGGCCGCTGTGGTGGCCCCGTCGCTGCGATGGCGGTGCACGGCGCGCTCGGCCAGGCGCAGCGCGCGGGGTGCGTCGACCACGCGACTGTGGACCGCAACCGAGACTCGGTCGGACCCGAGCAGCACGCGCGCGAGGCACGACCGCCCACTCGGCGCGCCCGTGAAGTCGCGCACGCGCAACACCACCGCGGGTCCCAGGCGGGTGCGCACGTGACCCCACCGCTCGAAGACGACCTCGGGCGACGCCCCCGCTCCGAGAATGACCCCGACGAGGGAGTCGTCGCGCGACCACGCGGGCGGCGGCGGCGCCCGGCTCGTCGTGCACAGCGCCGTCGTCGACCCCCGCTCGGAGGTCCTCACGTGAAGCGACACGTGGCCGTCGCCACCCGCCACGGCGAGCGCGTCGACGAACCCGCGTAGGCCATCGACGAGGTCGAGGTCGCGGCCGTTGAGGTCGAGTCGCCCCCGATGCTCCAGCGCGTAGACGGCGACGGAGGCACGGCCGCGGGCGACGACGTTGACCATGCCGTCCCCTGCGTCGACGCGAAGAGCCCCCCACCGCGAACGTGTCACGAATCCCGCGACGACCGTGATCAGGCCGGCGACGGTGAGGCCGTCACCCGCCGGTATCGCCAGCGCGGCCAGCGCGACGCCCACCACGACCTCACCGACCGGCGCCCCCGCGCGCACGACGCCGTCGCCCGCCAGCACGAGCCCCGCCACCACGACCACCGCCTGGTGCCGGCGCACGCCGATCCAGCGAGCGTCGGCGTCGGCGGCGCCCAGCCCCAGGTCGTCATTCGTCAAAGTGCCACCCGACGTAGGGACCGCCCTCATCTGCGCCGTAGACCACGTGCCCGCCCCGCAGCGTGGGCTGGCCCACTGGTGGCGCCGGTCGCTCACCGTCGAGCGCGGGCATCTCTACGTCGCCGTCGCCCTCGTCCGTGGGGATTCCGAGGTCGTCGCCGCGCACCGGCGGCCCGGGGACCTCCGCGTCTGGCGCGAGAGCCCGCGCCGCGGCGGCGATCGGTGACGTCGGCGCCGCGGCGACCGCCCGCACCGAGCGCTGACGCAGCCCGTCGAGCGAGTGCAACGCCGACGCCTCGACGAAGGGGATCACCCGCAAGAGCACGAACGGGGTCGCCGTGGCGAGCAGGAGCGTCGTCGCCCCCGTCATGACCTGGGTGACGCCGTCGCCGGTCACCTCGTCGAGCCCGAGCGCCAAGACCACCACGATGAAGAACTTGCTCGCCGACACGGCGACGAAGGTCTCGGCGAGGCGCCAGCCCACCCGGCGCAGCGAGGGAAACGTGCTCAGGGGCACGATCACGGGGACGAGGACGAGCAATAACGCCAAGACGACGTTGCGCACGATGAGCTCGCACCACAGCAGCAGGCATCCGACGACGACCAACATGGCCAAGAGAAAGAGGCCGAATCCCGGCACCGACGAGGGCACCGCGGCGAGGGTCTTGGCGAGGGCCGCCTCACGCGACGCCACGTCGACCGCCGCGGTGCCCGACAGCTGGTCGACCGCACGCAAAATGAGCGACGCCATCGGACGCGCGAGCGCGATCGCGGCGACGCAGGCCGGGGCGACGCCCAAGTAGGAGCGCCAGATCGACGCGCCGTCGCCGTGGCGCAGCGCCGCGAGCGTCGCGACCAACAGGCCCACAGCCATGAGCAGGGGCGCGACGACCTCCAGCGCGGTGAACTCGGCGTTCGCCGAGCTCACCACGGTCGCCGGGTCGCTCGTGCGCGTGAGCACCGCCCCGGCGGCGGAGAGCAGCCACGACACGCTCGCGACAACCCACGCCGTGAGCGACGAGAACAGATCGCCCAGGGTCGCCTTGCCGACCGTCGTGGCCGCACAGGCCACCGGCGAGAACGCGCACAGGACCGTGTGCACTAGTGAATGCTCTGGCCCGTCGAGAAGAAGAAGTTGATCAGGCTGGGCGCGCCCCCGATGAGGATGGCGGCGACGAGCGACGTCAGCACCGCGCGACGACCGGCCATGGAGTGGTGAAGGTTCTGGGTGTGGCTGCCCACGGCCCACAGCGCCGCGCCGATGAGCAGCGCGACCAGCGCCCCAATCAACGCCCACGACGCCAGGCCGTTGGCGATCTGTTGGAGCGCCTCGCTGCCCGGGAGCGCCGAGGTCGAGGGGCTGAGGGTGACGCCGGCGAACAACATGACTCCCGCCTTCCGTGTGGGCCCCGCAACGGTCGGCGTCACTGCCGCGGCGCGGTCTGCGAGAATGGCTCCGTGCTCGCCGCCCTCAACCCTCTGGTTCGCTGGTCGAGCTACGCCGTCTACGCCGCGACCGCGGGCGTCGCGCTGGTCGGGATCTTCATCGGCGTGATGATCAACCGGTGGCGCGGCCATCGCGCAATCGCCCAGCGCGTCGGCGCGCTCGGCTCACGCCTGGGCGAGGCACCCAGCGACGACCGTGGCAAGGTCGAAGCGGCGCTCGCCTACTTAGAGGAGGTCACCGGGGTCGCCGCGCTGACCGTGGGCGAGTCCAGCGCCGAGGCCGTGCGACTCCGCCGGTCGATGGACGCCCTGCCGATTGGACTCGTCCTGTGCGACGAGGCGGGCGGCGTGCTCTTTCGCAACACCCAGGCCGAGACGCTCATGGCGAGCCGCTACGGCGACGCGCTCGCCGCCCAGGCGGTCACCGACATCCTCGCCGAGGGCTGGCTCAACGGCACCGCGGAGAAGACCATTGACATCTACGGGCCCCCGCGGCGCACCCTCACGATCCGCGCCAACGTGATCGACGACGGCCGGCGCCCCCTCGGCGTGCTCGCGGTCATCGAGGACGTGTCGGAGCGCCGCCGCTTAGAGGACGTGCGACGCGACTTCATCGCCAACGTGAGCCACGAGCTCAAGACGCCGATGGGCGCGCTCGGGCTGCTCGCCGAGACCCTCCAGTTCGAGCAGGACCCCACCGTCGCCCAGCGACTCGCCGGGCGCATCAACACCGAGGCCTTCCGCGTCAACCGGATCATCGAGGACCTGCTCGACCTGTCGCGCATCGAGGGCGAGGGCTCGCCCATGCGCGAGCCCGTCCCGGTCAGCCTCTTCGTCGCGGACGCCATCGAGCGCATCCGCACCGCCGCCGAGCAGCGGCGCGTCACGCTCGACTTCGTCGAGGCCGAATCCAGCCTGGTCGTGATCGGCGACCGGCGCCAGCTGACCAGCGCGGTCCACGCGCTGCTCGAGAACGCGGTCGTCTACTCACCCGAGGGCGGCAAGGTGACCATCGCCGTGGAGCGCGCCGAGGAGCGAACGACCGACGAGGGCGAGGTCGTCGGCCCCTTCGCCCGCGTCGTCATCAAGGACCAGGGCGTGGGAATACCCACCAAGGACCTCGAGCGGATCTTCGAGCGCTTCTACCGCGTCGACCCCGGTCGCGCGCGCGAGACCGGGGGCACCGGGCTGGGGCTGTCGATCGTGCGCCACGTCGCCCAGAACCACGGAGGCAACGTGCTCGTCGACTCGCGCGAAGGCGACGGGTCGACGTTCACGCTCGAGCTGCCGAGCGCTCTGTCGTGAGCGAGGAGCGGGTCAAGGTCCTCGTCGTCGAAGACGAGGAGTCCTTCATCGACGCGCTGTCGGTGGGCCTCCACCGCGAGGGGTTCGAGGTCGCGGTCGCGCGCGACGGCGCCGACGCGATGGCGCTCTTTTCCAACAATCCCTTCGACGTCGTCCTGCTCGACCTGATGCTGCCGCGCCTGTCCGGGCTCGACGTCTGCCGCCAGATCCGCGCCACCAGCGACGTGCCCATCATCGTCGTGTCGGCCAAGGGTGAGGAGGTCGACATGGTCCTGCTCCTCGAGGTCGGCGCCGACGACTACGTGACCAAGCCCTACCGCCTGCGCGAGCTGGTCGCGAGGATCCGCGCGGTGCTGCGCCGGCGCGACGTCCGCGACCACGCGGTCGACGAGCTCCACCTGGTGTCGGGCCCCGTGCAACTCGACATCGAGGCGCGACGCTGCTACGTCGGCACCAAGGAGATCAAGCTGCGAAAGAAGGAGTTCGCCCTGCTGCGCCTGCTCTTAGAGAACCCCGGCCGCGTGCTCACGCGCGAGGTCCTCATCGATCGAGTGTGGGGCAACGACTACGTCGGTGACACCAAGACCCTCGACGTGCACATCAAGCGCCTCCGCGCGCTGATCGAGGACGACCCCAAGTCCCCCGAGCACATCACGACCGTGCGCGGCGTGGGCTATCGCTTCGAGCTGCCCCGCTAGGCGCCGATGACGGTGCGCCCGCCGAGGTAGGGCGCCAGCGCCTCGGGCAGGTGCACGGTGCCGTCGGCGCGCCGGTGGGTCTCCACCAGCGCCGCCCACACCCGCGCGAAGCCGAGCGCCGAGCCGTTGACGGTGTGTACCAGCGCGGTCCCCCCGTCGTCGGTGCGATATCGCACGTTGGCCCGGCGCGACTGGTAGTCGCGGAACCAGCTCACCGACGAGACCTCGAGCCACTTGTCGACCCCGGGGCTGTAGACCTCGAGGTCGATGGTGCGCGCGCTCGACGTGCCGAGGTCGCCGCAGCACAGGTCGAGGAGCCGGTAGGTGAGTCCGAGCTCGCGCAGCAGCGATTCGGCGCGCGCGAGGATGTCGTCGAAGGACGCCTGGAAGTCGTCGGGGTGGCAGTAGGCGAAGAGCTCGACCTTGTCGAACTCGTGAACGCGCAGGAGCCCGCGCGTGTCGCGCCCCGCGGCGCCAGCCTCGCGCCGAAAGCACGGCGTGTACGCGGTGAGGCGCACGGGCAGGCGCGCGGCGTCGAGGATCTCGTCGCGGTTCATCGACGTGAGCGGGACCTCGGCGGTCGGGATGAGCCAGAGCCCGTCGCGCTCGACCCCGTACATGTCGTCGGCGCTTTTGGGCAGGTGTCCCGTCGACATCATGGTCTCGGTCAGCGCGACGCTGGGCGGGCGGATCTCCTCGTAGGCGTCGGCGTTGCGCGCGAGTGACAGCCCGGCGAGCGCGCGCAGCAGGCGCGACCCGTCCCCGCGAAAGAGCGGGAACATCGACCCGGCGATCCTCGCCCCGGACTCGAGGTCCAAGATGCCCAGGCTCGCGCCGGTCTCCCAGTGTGGGACCCGCTGGTAGTCGGCGTAGGTGGGCGCGTCGGCACCGTCCTCGGCGCCCGGCCACCAGCGGCGCAGCTCGACGTTGGCGGACTCGTCCAGGCCCTCGGGGGCGTCCTCCGCCGGGACGTTGGGGATGAGCAGGAGGCGCTCGCGCACCTCGTCGCCGGCGGCGTCGCTGAGCTGGCTCGCGTGACGCTCCTCGTCGCCGAGGGCTCGGCTGTCGTTGGCCAGCGTTGCCGCGGTCGTCGCGTCGCCGGACTTGCGCGCGGCGGCGACGTCGCGCGACAGGGCCTTGACCCTCGCGCGCAGCGCCTCGGCCTCTTGGAGGCGCCGGCGGTGCTCGGCGTCCAGCGCGACGAGCGCGGCGACCTCGGCGGGGTCGACCCCGCGGCGCGCGAGCGCGCTCGCGACAGCGTCGGGCTCGCGTCGCAGTTGGACGAGGTCGATCACCGGTCCAGACTACCGACGGGGCCTCGACGCTCCCGGGCGACGGTCTAGGTTCGTACCCCGTGAGCCACGCCGTCGAAGTCGCGTCGCTGCGCGTCGCGTTCGCGGGCGTGGTCGCCGTCGACGACGCCCACCTCGTCGTCGACTTCGGCGAGGTCGTCACGCTGCTGGGGCCCAACGGCGCGGGCAAGACCACGCTCGTCGAGACGCTGTTGGGGTTTCGCTCCCCCGACGCGGGCACGGTGCGCGTGCACGGGCTCGACCCGATGCGCGACCACGCCGAGGTCACGGTGCGCACCGGCGCGCTCCTCCAGCGCGGCGGGGTGTGGGCGCCGATGACCCCGCGCCAGGTCATCGACCTCACCGCGAGCTACTACGAGGCCCCGCGCGACAGCGCCGAGCTCATCTCGCTGCTCGACCTCGGTCGCTGCGCGCAGACGCCGTGGCGACGCCTGTCGGGCGGCGAGCAGCAGCGCACGCTGCTCGCGCTGGCCCTCGTCGGCCGTCCCAAGGTGCTGGTGCTCGACGAGCCGACCACTGGGGTCGACGCCGAGGGCCGCGCGGTGGTGCGCGAGATTCTGGACGCCGAGCGTGGGCGCGGGGCCGCGCTCCTCATCACGACCCACGAGCTCGCCGAGGCCGAGCGCGTCGCCGACCGCGTCGTCGTGCTCTCGCGCGCGCGAGTGGTCGCGGCGGGGTCCCTCGACGAACTCGCCGGTGACCCGGTCATGGTCGTCGAGGCGTCGAGCGCGGTCGACCCCGCGGGGCTCGCCGCGCGTCTGGGCTGCGTGGTCGTCGCCGAGTCGCCACGTCGACTGCGCTGCGCGGTCTTATCGACCCCCGAGCTCGTGAGCGCCGTCACCGACTACCTCAGCTCGCACGGTGCGTCGCTGGTGTCGCTGCGCACGCGCGCGACCTTGGAGGAGCGCTACCTCGAGCTCGTCGCCGGCGCCGCGGAGGCGTCGTGAGGGCGTGGTGGGCCCAGACCCGCGCCGAGGTCGCCATGACCCTGCGCCGCGGCGAGACGCTGCTGGTGACGGTGGGCATCCCGGTGCTCCTGCTCGTTGTCTTCTCCGAGGTCAAGGTCACGTCGACGCCGACCGCCCACCGCGTGGACTTCATCGCCCCGGGGATCCTCGCGCTGTGCGTTCTCTCGACGTCGCTCACCGCGCTGTCGATCGCCACCGGGTTCGAGCGCTCGTCGGGGGTACTGCGCCGCCTCCACGTGACCCCGCTCGGACGGCGCCGGATGATCGGCGCCAAGGTCGCGGGCGTGCTCGGCACCGAGCTCGTCCAGGTCGTGGTCGTCGGCGCCGGGCTGGTAGCCGCGGCGCTCGTCCTGGGCTCGGCGGGCGCCGCCGGGTTCGGACTCGTGCTCGCGGGGCGCCTGCGCGCCGAGGTCAACCTCGCCGCGACCAACGGCCTCTACCTCGTGCTCCTGCTCGGCTCGGGCCTCGTCGTGGGGCTCGGGTCCTTCCCGCGGGCGGTGGCCCGAGTCGCGACCGCGCTCCCGCCGGGCGCGATGGCCGAGGCGCTGCGCCGGGTGCTGGTCTCTGGGGTCACGCCCACGCACGGCGACTGGGTCGCCCTCGGCGCGTGGGCGCTCGCCGCGCCGCTCCTCGCGGCGAGGACGTTCTCCTTCGACTAGGCGCCCAGGGTCGCCACGCCCTGGGAGAGGCGCGCGTTGGAGATGGCCCCGTACTTGACGTCGGTCACCACGCCGCGCGCGTTGACGAAGACGGTCTCGGGCAGGGTCTGGAAGCCGAACTCGCCGGAGGTCACCTGCCCGTTGGGGTCACTCGCGACGGCGAAGCCAACGCCGTCCTTGGCGACGAATCGGCGCGCGCTGGCCGCGGCGTCGAGCGCGTCGACGCCCACGACCTGCACCGGCGCGCCCACGTGGGTCGCAACGTAGGCGGCGAGCGCGGGCATCTCGTGCTGGCACGGCGTGCACCAGCTCGCGAAGAAGATGACGACGCCGGGGTGGCCCGACCCCCACGGCGCGCGCACGACCCCGCCGTTGAGACCGGCCAAGCGAAAGCTGGCGACGCGAGTGCCGATCAGCGCGCTCTTGGGTGGCCCCGTGGTCGGCGAGGCCCCGGTGAGCACCGACGTCACCGTGACCGCCGCGACCGCGCCGAGCACGCCCGCGGCGATCCACGCCTTGGCGCGTCGGGTGAGCCGAGCCCGGGACGGCTCAGTGGTAGCGGACGAGGACATCGACCGCCATCAAGACGAACAGCGCGGTGAGGTAGGTGATGGAGAAGTGGAAGAGGCGCATCGCCTCGGCGACGTCGGCGCGGTCGGTGACCGCGTGGCGGTAGAGGCGCAACGCGTAGAACGCGAACATCGCGCCCAGCACGGTCGCCGACACCGCGTAGACCCAGCCGAGGTGGGCGATGGGCCCCACCAGCAGCGTCAGCGCCCACAGCACCACCGAGTAGACGAGGATCTCCAACGTCGTGCGCCGCAGCGACGCGACGACGGGCATCATCGGCACGTTGGCGGCCTCGTAGTCGTCGCGGTAGCGCACCGCGAGCGCCCAGAAGTGGGGCGGCGTCCATAGGAAGATGACGAGGAAGAGCAACACGGGCGTCCAGCTGAGCGAGTTGGCGACCGCGGCCCAGCCGACCAGCACGGGCACCGCGCCCGCGGCGCCACCGATCACGATGTTCTGCTTGGAGCGCCGCTTGAGCCACATCGTGTAGATGAAGACGTAGAACGCGGTCGCCGACAGCGCCAGCCACGCCGACAGCACGTTGACCCACGTCGCGAGCACCGCGAAGGCGACGACCTCGAGCCCGAAGGCGAAGAGCGTCGCCGCGCGTGGCGTCATGACCCCGGTCACCAGGGGTCGGCGTTGGGTGCGGCGCATGACCGCGTCGATGTCGCGGTCGATCACCATGTTGAACGCGTTGGCCCCACCCGCGGCCAGCGTGCCCCCGACGAGCGTCGCCACGACCAGCCACAGCCGCGGGATCCCGTGGGCGGCGACGACCATCGTCGGCACGGTCGTGACCAACAGAAGCTCAATGATCCTCGGCTTGGTCAGCGCGATGAAGCCCCGGACCACGTCGGCGACGGTGCGCCGGGGGGTGGCCGTGATCGTCATGCGCGAAGTTTATGGTCCGGGCGATTACCTAGGCTGAGCGCGTGTCTCAGGAGCGTCGCACGGTGTCCGGCCCCGCGTTTCGCTGGCTCGCGCTCGCGAGCTTCGTGTCGATGATCCTCATCGTGCTGACCGGCGCCGCGGTTCGCCTCACCGGCTCCGGGCTGGGCTGTCCCGACTGGCCCAACTGCTTTCGCCACCAGTTCGTCGCCAAGTGGCGGTTCCACCAGGCGGTCGAGGACGGCAACCGGCTCGTCACCGTCGTTCTCTTCGTCGTGGTCCTCGCGACGTTCGTCGCCGCGTGGCGTCGCGCGCCGCGACGCACCGACCTGGTCGCCGCGTCGGGGCTGCTCATCGTCGGACTGATCGCCCAGGCGCTGCTGGGCGCGCTCGTCGTCTACTCCAAGCTCAACCCCTGGCTCGTCGCGCTCCACCTGCTGCTCAGCCTCGCGATGGTCGTCGTCGGAGCGGTGCTCTATCACCGGTCGAAGTACGTCTACGGACCCGGCGCGCGCGCCGACGTGCGCGACCCTCACTTCCGCCTCATCGCGCGCCTGCTGTGGGTCCCCTTCGTCGCGGTCCTCGTCGCGGGCACCGTCACGACCGGCGCGGGGCCCCACGCCGGGTCGTCGTCGGGCCAGCTGCACGCGCGGCGCCTGCCCATCGCCCTCATCGACGCGACCTGGATCCACTCCGCGGCCGCGCTGCTCTTCATCGGGCTGGTCACCGGGCTGGTCTTTGCGGTGTGGCGCGCCGACGTGCCGGCCGCGCTCAAGCTGGGGGTGCGCCGTCTCGTTCTGGTCTCGCTCGTGCAGGCGGCGATCGGCCTGACCCAGTACCTCACCCACCTCCCCGCGGCGCTGGTCGAGCTCCACGTCGCCGGCGCGACGTCGCTCACCATCGGCGTCACCCAGTTCCACCTTCGCCAGAGCGCCCACGACCGCGAGCCGGGCACGCGCCGCGCCCCGGCCCCCGCGAACGCCGGGGCGTCGACCTAGCCGTCGCGACGGGCCTTTGGGCCCTAGTGTCGGCCTCGAGGCCGCGACGAGACTTGTCCCACGCCGCCGCGGCCCAAAAGAGGGGGGACACATGGCGCTGTCGCATTTCGGGGCGCTGGTACCGCTCGACAACTTAGGGCACTACCTGCACTGGCACTGGATCTACCTCAGCTACGCCAACCTCACCGTGATCGTCTTGATGGTCGTCGTGTTCGTGGTCGCGCTCGTCGCGCCGTTCCCCGGCCGGCGCTCGCGCAAGGAGGGGCGATGAGCACCTCGATCGAGCGCCAGTGGACAACCCGGATTCGCAAGCGCGTCGCGGGCAAGCTCCCCCCCGAAAAGCTCCTGCCCGACACCCAGCCGACCTACGTCGCGTCGTGGATCTACGTCTTTGGCGTGACCACGATGGCCGCGCTGATCGTGGTCATCGCGACCGGCTGCCTGCTCGCATTGCGCGGCCCGCAGTGGTGGCACGAGTCCTCGGTGGGCCACTACGTCAACTCGATGCACCTGTGGAGCGTCGAGATCTTCTTCTTCGCGATGGTCATCCACCTGTGGGGCAAGTACTTCATGGCCGCGTGGCGCGGCGGGCGCTCGCTGACCTGGGTCACCGGCGCGGTGCTCTTCCTCACGTCGATCGCGACCGCGTTCACCGGCTACGCGAGCCAGACCAACTTCGACTCGCAGTGGATCACGACCCAGGCCAAGGACGGCATCAACGCCACCGGGGCCGGGGCCTACTTCAACGTGCTCAACCTCGGCCAGATGCTGATGTGGCACATCGTGCTGCTGCCCATCGCCGCGGTCGCGCTGACCGCTCTGCACGTCCTGATGGTGCGCGTCAAGGGCGTCGTGCCACCCTTTGAGGACGCCCCGGCCGTGGAGGTCGGGTCGTGAAAAGGTTCCGTCCCGACGTCGACGCCCCCGAGTGGAAGGGCGGCTACAGCGCCTACGACATCGTCAAGGAGGGCACGATCGCGCTCGTCGTGGTCGCGCTGCTCGTCGTGCTGCTGGCCACGGTCTTCGGCTCGCCCGACGAGAAGCAGGTCACGATCAAGAGCTGGAGCACGGCGATGCCGGTCGACTTCGCCACGACCGCGATCAGCGAGCTCAACGGCACGTCGGGCACCGCGGGCTACGGCCCGCCCTACAACGACTCCGCGACCGGCCAGGACATCGGCTTCCTGCACCTCGCCCAGTGGGTCGGCGTGCGCATCCCGCTCAACCCGACCAAGGACTTCGTGGTCCAGCCCCTCGAGTCCCAGCCCGCCAACCCCACCCTCGCCCCCGCGCTCGCGCAGTGGAACGCCGCGACCAAGGCGCAAAAGGCCCAGTGGGTCGCCAGCCTCACCAAGGTCGCGCCCAAAGTTGCCTTCAGCGGCGGCCACGTGACCCTGCCGGGCGCGAGCGACGGCCCGCTGCCGGTGATGATCGACTCGCTGACGTCGATGGCGAGGTCGGGCGCGCTCGACCAGGCGCTCGTCACCGGCAACGGCTTCTACACGACCGACTTCACCAAGGTCCTGCTCTTCCTCTCCGACGGCAGCTACCTCGCCGACCTCGCCGACCACCAGCACCTCACCGGTGAGCAGTGGGGGATGATGAACGAGACGGGGAGCTACCCGGGCCAGGCCTGGCTGTGGCTCTACACCTTCTGGTACCAGATCCCGCCCTTCGCCTCGAGCGACAACGCCGACGCGCTGGTGTGGGGGGTCATGATGGTGCTCTCGGTGGGACTCGTGTGCGTGCCGTTCATCCCCGGGCTGCGCACAGTCCCGCGCAAGTCGCGGGTCTACCGCCTCATCTGGCGCGAGCACTACCGCGACCAGGCGTAGCTGCTAGTCGCCGTCCCACACTGACAGCAGGTCGACGAAGGGGCGCAGCCCCATCGGCCCCATGGAGAGCGCGCGCTGGTGGAAGGCCTTGAGGCTGAAGCGACTCCCCAAGCGCTCGCTCGCGGCGTCGCGCGTCGAGCGCCACGTCCGCTCGCCGAGCTTGTAGGAGATCGCCTGGGCCGGGATGCCGAGGTAGCGCTCGACCTCGCTCACCGACATCGCGTGGGACTGGATCACCCAGCGGTCGATGAGCGCGACTGCGCGCTCGGGGGTCCACGCCGAGCCCGCGGTGTCAGACTCGCCCAGCGCGTCGTCGAACCCGCTGGGCACCGGGTATCCCAGGTGCAGGCCGAGGTCGACCACGATGCGCGCCGCGCGCAACGCCTGGTTGGCCAGGTAGCCGAACTCCTCGGCCGGGCTGAACGCGCCGAGCTCGTCCATGAAGCGCTCGGCGTAGAGCGCCCAGCCCTCGCCGACGCCGCTCGTCCACGCGAGCTGGCGTTGGAAGCGCGTCAGCTCGCCGTGGCGCAGCGCGATCATCGCCTCTTGGAGGTGGTGGCCGGGCACGGCCTCGTGGTACCAGGTCGAGGGGATACGCCACCAGGGAAAGCGCGTCTCGCCGAGCGTCGGGAACCACGTGATCCCCGGACGGCTCAGGTCCTCGCTCGGGGGGATGTAGTAGGGCGCCGCGGCCGAGCCCGGCGGCGCGATGCGCGCGTCGCAGAACTGGACGCGCGGGTCGATGTCGAAGTGGGGGCCGTTCATCGACGCGACCGCGGCCTCGGTGAAGGCGAGCAGCCGCTCGACCAGGGCCTCTTCGCCAAAGACCGCGCCGGCGTCGTCGACGTCGAGCGCGTTCGCCACCTCGATCAGGCTCGACGCGTCCGGGGCGAGGCGCCGGCCCAGCGCGACCATCCGCTCGTGCAGCCCCAACAGGTCCTCGGTGCCCCACTCGTAGAGCTCGGCGAAGTCGACGTCGATCCCGCTGTAGAACGAGCTCCACAGCGCGTAGCGCTCGGCCCCCGCGGCGTCGGGCGCGGTCGCGCGGCTCGCGAAGGCCTCGCGAAGCCAGTCGCCCGTCGCGCCGGCCGCGGCCTGGGCCGACCTCGCCGCGTTGAGGAGCCCCGAGGCCTCGACGTCGACCCCGCACGACGCCGCGGCGCGCGCCGCGAAGGCCTCGTAGCCGCCCTCGGCGTGGGTCCGGGCCTGGTCGGCGACGGCGATCACGTGTCGGCGCGGGGCGACGATACCGGCGTCGGCGGCCGAGCTGAGCCCGTCGCACCACGACGACAGCGCGGCGTCGACGCCGCGCAGGCGCGTCGCGATCACCCCGGCGTCGTCGGACGACTCCGCCGACATGAGCTCGAACACCTGGCGCACGTTGGCGACCGGCGACGAGATCACCGACCACGCGCGGTAGCCCTCGAAGGCGTCGTCGACGCGACGGCGCGCCGCCAGGCGCTCGGCCATCACCGCGTGGGCGACGCGGTCGTTGTCGTCGGTGATCTCAATCGCGGCCAGGTCGGCCTCGGCCTTGATCGTCGCACCGAGGCTCTCGCGCGCGGCGCTCATGGAGAAGTCGGTCAGTTGGTCCTCGTGGCCGGGCACGCCGACGTAGGTCGCGAGCATGGGGTCGCGCTCGGCCTCGTCGAGCACGTAGGCCTCGGCGAAGGCGAACATCGGCGACGGCGTGGCACGGGACTCTGACATGGACACCCCCAGGAGCGAGTTGCGCCGAGTCTACGAACTGGCTTCGTGGGTGGTCGCGTCCACCGCGTCGATCCCCCGAGCGCCCGGGGCGCGGCGACTGCGCGCCTCACTCGGCTCTTCGTTGGAGCTCCCACGCGGCCCCGACGGCGTCGTCAACGGCGCCGGCGTCGGCGACGCCCAGGTCGACGACGACCATCATGTGTTTGGCGAATCGTCGCGGCACGCTGAACGTCGTCGGGTGCAACTGCAGCATCGCGTCGCGATAGGCGAACTCGGCGCGGATGACCACGTGCGAGTCGTCCAACCGTCGCGCCACGACTCGACCACGAAAGCGCCATTCGTCGAGGCCACCGCGCGAGGAGCGGCGCACCCCTCATGGCTTTCCGCTACGTCGCGAAACTCATCCCACCGCAGGTTGCGGGCCTACCTTCTCGAGTCGAGTCCGTCCCGCGCGGCAAGGAACGCCCATAGCACTCGGGTTGCTTTGCCCACGCTGGGCGCGCGTGCCCGGTCCGACGCGTTTTACGCGTCCGCGTCCATTGAGTCGGCGACGCGCTGCGCCGCCGCCCGAAGTTCGTCGTCGGAGACGTTGGGCAGTACGTCCTCCCACAGCGGGAGCATCATTCCGTGGGCCTCGAGCATCCCGAGCGGTCGTGGGATGAGCCAGACGTGAAAGTGTGACCCCCCGTCCCCCCACCGGTAGAGGTGCACTCGCGCGACGTCGCCGAGCGACAGAATTGCCCGCTCAACCTTGGCGACCACCGTCGCGAACGAGGTCGACGCGGGCTCGGGCAGGTCGGCGAAGGAGTCGACGTGCTCACGCGTGGCGAGCCAGACGGCGCCCGGGAGGCTCCCTCCCACGGGCGGGTGCAACGACCAATTCGCATCCGACCAGACCGCGGCAGTCGCCTGTCCGGTGCAGATGCCGCACGGGTCTCCCCCCGGCTCGCCGCGCCGCGGCGGCTCCGGAACCACCCGCGGCCCCGGATCTCGTGGCGTCAATGGCTCCTGATACGGAAATGTCACTGTGATCTCCACCTCTCTTCGTCACTCACGACGCGCCGACGCGCCGTGCCCCTCACGTCGAGCACTCCGGCGCACCCAGCGGGCCGGGCTTTCGCGCGACGAACGTCAGCGTGTCGTCGACGATGAGCGTGACCGACCCGTAGCCCAAAGCCTGGAGGCGCACGAGCAGCGACGCGGGGTCAATCGGGTTGTACGTGTCGCCGGCGTGGAAGTGGTGGAGGTCGTTGTTGGCCAGGCTGTCCGATCCCACGAAGGCGCCCCCGGGGCGCAGCACGCGCAGGGCCTCCGCGAAGATCTCGTTCTGCAGACGCGCCGAGGGAACGTGATGGAGCATCGTGAACGCGCCCACCGAGTCGAACGACGCGTCGTCGAACTCCAGCTGGGTGGCATCGCCCACCACGACCTCAACGTTGGTGTCCGCGAAGCGCGTCGCTAAGACGCCGGCCGCCTCCGCGTCGATCTCCAGCGCGACGAGGCGCGCGACGCGATGGCGCAGCCACTCCGTGGCGGCGCCGGGTCCCGGTCCGAGCTCGAGCATGGTTCCCGTGAGGTCTGCGTGGGCTGCCACCGTGGGCAGGACGTCCTCGTGTAGGTGCGCGGCCCACTCCGGGCTCGGACAGAGCTGGCCGTGGTTCTCGTTCACTTTCCCGACGCTACGAACGGTCGCGCGCCAAACCAAGGCCGTAGGCTGCCAACTCGTGTCGCAGGACGGACAGTGCGAGCCGCTCGACGACGGCGCGGACGTCGTCGTGGTGACGTTTCCCATGCCCGCGGGCTCCGTCTTCGACTGGCACACCCACGACGACCACCAACTGGCGTGGGCCGCGAGCGGGGTTCTCACCGTGCGCGGCGAGGCGACCGCGTGGGTGCTGCCTCCCACGCGCGCGCTGTGGATCCCCGCGGGCCAACGACACGAAACTCTGTCGGAGAGCGCCGCGGTCATGAAGTCGGCCTACGTGCGACCCGCGACGTGCTCGATCGAGTGGACCGAGTGCACCCCAGTCGCGGCAACCGCGCTGATGGCCGAGCTCATGGACTTTCTGCAGACTCCACTCGGGGGCCCGCCACGATCTCACGCCGAGACGCTGTTGGTCGACCTCTTGACCCCCGTCGAGGCGTCCTCCGTCGATGTTCGCGTGCCACTGGACGATCGGGCGAAGGCAGTCGCCGACGCCTTGATGAAGGACCCCGCGGACCCCCGGACGCTCGCGGAGTGGGGAGCCGACGTCGGCGCGAGCGACCGAACCCTCGCGCGCGCGTTTCGCGCGGACACGGGCCTACCCTTCGGTCGCTGGCGCGCGTTGGTGAGGCTGCGGGTCGCGATGCGCGCGCTCGGCGAGGGGCAACCCGTAGGAAACGTGGCCCGCCTCGTGGGCTACGACTCGGTCAGCGCCTTCGTCGCCGCGTTCCGGCGCGAGACCGGTGTGACCCCGAGCGCGTACTTTCGCAACGCTCCGCCATCGGCGCCGGACCAAGCGCGCCCGACGTAAAGTCACGAGGCGTCGGTGCCACGGGGCGACGTAGTCTCGACGAGCTGGGTCGGCGCCTTACGCACGGGATGGTCGCGATGAAGCTTCTCCTCACCTCCGCCGGAATCAAAAACGCCAGCATTAGTGGCGCACTGGTCAACCTGCTCGGAAAGCCGATCGCCGAGACCAACGCACTCGCGATTACCACCGGGTCGTACGCCAAACCCGGCGGCGCGGTCGGCGCGTGGCGGTTTCTCACCGGGCGAGCGACGACCCCCATGTGCGAGCTGGGATGGAAGTCCCTAGGTGTGCTCGAGCTCACCGCGCTGCCCAGCGTCGACGCCGACGCGTGGGTCCCCACCGTGCGCGACGTCGACGCGCTGCTCGTCAACGGTGGCGACCCGCTGTACTTGAGCTACTGGATGCGCGAGTCGGGACTCGCCGACGTCCTGGCCACGTTGGACGACACGACCTACGTGAGCCTGAGCGCCGGGAGCATGGTGATGGCTCCCCAGGTCGGGGAGGACTTCGTGGGGTGGCGTCCACCCTCAGGCGCCGACGCGACCCTCGGGGTCGTCGACTTTTCGATCTTCCCGCACCTCGATCACGAGGACCTGCCGGAGAACTCGATGGCCGACGCGGAGCGATGGGCGGCGACCCTGGCCGGCCCGGCCTACGCGATCGACGACCAGACGGCAATCCGGGTCGTCGACGGAGCGGTGGACGTCGTCACCGAGGGCCACTGGCGGTACTTCCCCCGGTAGACGCCACCGCGCGCGACGTCGGGTGTCGGTTGAGGGCGTGCTGGGCGGTCGCGAGATTTAGACGGTGGGGTCATCCATGATCTCGCGCACGTCTTGCGCGCAGCGGCAGGCCGTCGCGATTTTGGCGGCCCATTCAAGGGCCTCCGCGCGAGAGGGAACGTCGATGATCGAAAAGCCTCCGATGACCGCCTTGGTCTCCGGGTACGGGCCCTCAGTGATCGCCCCGTCAGTGGCCACGATGCTCGCGGCTTGACTGTGAAGCCCGCCGCCGAAAACCCACACCCCCGCGGCCTGGGCCTCCCAGACAACCTCGTGCGCCGCCCGACCAACGTCGGCGAAGTCCTCCTCGGGAAAGTCCATCGATCCATCGTCGAACGAGATCAAGTAACGCGTCATGGTGACTCCTTGTCTGGCGCCCACGAGCGCCTTCTCTCGGCGTCGCGCTGCGGGCACCGGCTCGCTCAGGTGACGAAGGAGCTTGCGCATCCGCAGCGTGGGCGCCGCGCAACGGAGTGTACGAAGCGAATGTGACGAGCGCACGGCCCAGCCCAGCGGCGACCGAGGGGTGGAGACGATGGGATTCGAACCCACGACCTCAGGCTTGCAAAGCCCGCGCTCTACCAACTGAGCTACGTCCCCGCGGGAACGACATTCTACCTAGGCGGCCGAAGGGGCCCCCGTGACGCGGGCGCGTCACGTCAAATTGTCACCGCCGCGCGCTGACGCGACCCCGCTCACTCAAGGTCGAACCGATCGAGGTTCATGACCTTGGACCACGCGGCGACGAAGTCAGCGGCGAACTGCTCTCGCGCGTCGTCACTCGCGTAGACCTCGGCCAGCGCGCGCAGCTGGGAGTTGGAACCGAAGACGAGGTCCACTCGGCTCGCGATCCAGCGGTGATCGCCGCTCGCCCGGTCGCGACCATCGAACTCCTCCTCGGCCTCCGACGTCGCGGTCCACGTCGTGGATCCGTCGAGCAGGTTGACGAAGAAGTCGTTGGTCAGCTGACCGGGGCGCGAGGTGAGAACGCCCACGCTCGACCCATCGGCGTTGGCACCCAGCGAGCGCAGCCCTCCGACGAGGACCGTCATCTCGGGCGCGCTGAGGGTGAGCAGGCGCGCGCGCTCGATCAACATGCGTTCGGTGTGCTCCGCGTGACCCGGGCCGGCGTAGTTGCGGAACCCATCACACGTGGGCTCGAGCACCGCGAACGAGTCGGCGTCGGTCTGTTCGACGGTGGCGTCGGTGCGCCCCGGGTTGAACGGGACCTCGACCACAACTCCCGCGTCGCGCGCGGCGCGCTCGACCGCGGCGACGCCGCCGAGCACGATGAGGTCCGCGAGGGAGATCGCCACGCCGCCGGAGTGGCCGGCGATGAACTCCTCGCGCACGCGCTCCAACGCGTCGATCACGACGCCGAGCTCGGCGGGCGAGTTGACCGCCCACTCGCTCTGGGGCGCCAGGCGGACCCGTGCGCCGTTGGCGCCGCCGCGCTTGTCGGTGCCGCGGAAGGTCGACGCCGACGCCCACGCGGCCCGCACGAGCTGGGCGACCGTCAGCCCCGAGTCGAGGACCCTCGCCTTGAGGTCGGCGACATCGGCCGACTCAACGAGCGGGTGGCTCACCGGCGGCACCGGGTCCTGCCAGAGCTGGGGCTCGGTGGGCACCAGCGGCCCCAGGCATCGCGACACCGGCCCCATGTCGCGGTGGGTCAGCTTGTACCACGCCCGAGCGAACGCGACGGTGAGCTGGTCGGGGTTCTCAAGGTAGCGCCGAGAGATTGGCTCGTAGGCCGGGTCAAAGCGCAGGGCGAGGTCCGTCGTGAGCATGACCGGGGGGTGTCGGCGCGACGCGTCGTGGGCGTCGGGCACCGAGGTCTGCGCCGCGGGGTCGGTGGGGATCCACTGGGTCGCGCCCGCGGGGCTGGTGGTCTTAACCCACTCGTACCTAAAGAGGTTCTCCAAGAAGTCGTTGTCCCAGGTCGCGGGGCTGTCGGTCCAGGCACCTTCGAGCCCGCTGGAGATCGTGTCGACCCCCGACCCCGTGCCGAAGCTGTTCTTCCAGCCGAGGCCCTGCTCGGCCATGGGCGCCCCCTCGGGCTCACGCCCCACGTACTTCCTCGGGTCGGCCGCGCCGTGGGTCTTGCCGAAGGTGTGGCCGCCCGCGATGAGCGCGACGGTCTCCTCGTCGTTCATCGCCATGCGCGCGAAGGTCTCGCGAATGTCACGCGCGGCCGCGATCGGGTCGGGGACGCCATTGGGCCCCTCGGGGTTCACGTAGATGAGCCCCTGT
>JBOGFU010000056.1:0-2339 GCA_050743545.1 Acidimicrobiales bacterium
GGAGGGATTTGAACCCTCGGACCCGTATAACCGGGTCGCATTCTTAGCAGGAATGTGGTTTAAGCCGTACTCACCCACCTCTCCCAGCGGGTCCATCCTACCGACTTCACGCCGCCAAGACGAGGGCGCGCGCGCGACTCGTCGCCCCGAGTCGCGCGAGGCGCCGGGGTTACACTACGGACCACGTTCGAGCCGACCCCAAGGACCTGACCATGCGCTACGTCAAAGCCACCCTCGCCGGCCTGGTCGGGGCGACGCTGCTCGTCGCGCTCTCGGGCGCCGCGCCCTCGGGCGCGACCGGTCGACTGACGACGTGCAAGACCAGCATCCTCGCGCACGAGTTCGCGCGGGGCAAGCTCACGGTCGCCACCGACAACCCCGTCTACACGCCGTGGTTCGTCAACAACAAGCCCGCCAACCAGAAGGGCTACGAGTCCGCGGTGGTCTACGCGATCGCCAAGGTCCTCGGCGTCGCCAAGTCCAACGTCGTGTGGGTGACCGAGCCCTTCGACTCGAGCTACGTCCCCGGTCCCAAGAAGTTCGACTTCGACATCAACGAGGTCTCCTACACCTCCGACCGCGCCAAGGCGGTGTCGTTCTCCGAGAGCTACTACGACGTCCAGCAGTCGATCGTCGCGTTGAAGACCAACGCGATCGTGACCAGCCACAGCCCAGCCCAGCTCAAGACCTACCTCTACGGCGACCAGGTCGGCACGACGGGGCTCTCCTACATCTACAACAAGATCAAGCCCACGCGCTCGCCGCGCGTCTACACGACCCTCGACCAGGCGGTGCTCGCGTTAAAGACCGGACAGATCGACGCGATCGTCATCGACACCCCGACCGGCCAGTACATGGCGAGCTCGCAGATTACGGGCTCTAACGGTAAGCCCGGGATCGCGACCCAGGTCGGCCAGTTCCCGAGCGTCGGCGAGCACTACGGCCTGCTCTTTCAGAAGAACAGCCCGATGCTCGGCTGCGTCAACTACGCGCTGAGCGGGCTGAAGAGCAGCGGCACGCTGACCTCGCTGGCCCACAAGTGGCTGGGGCTCTACACCAGCGTGCCCGTCATCCAGCCCTAGCGCGTGAGCGATCCCGGCGACGAGCCGTCGTCGGATGCGCAGAGCATCTTCACGACTCGGCGCATCGTGCTCACCGGTCGCCGCGGCGTCGTCGCCAGCGCGCTGTCGTGCGCGGCGGTGCTCGGCGCGCTCGTCGCGGTCTTCTTCCTCGCGCCGGGCAGCGCCGCGGTGCGGACCTTCTACTTCAACCCTCACGCCGCGTGGCAGGCCTTCGTCGGCGACCCGGCCAAGGGGCTGCTCTCCGTGCGCGACGGGCTCGTCACCAACATCTGGATGTTCCTGGTCTCCGAGGTGCTCATCCTCGTCTTCGGCATGGCGATCGCGTGGACCCGGGTCAGCCGCTCCGCGGTGCTGTTGCCCTTCAGGGTCCTCGCGACCGTCTATTCCGACGTCTTTCGCGGGGTGCCGGTGCTCCTGGTCATCTTCATGATCGGCTTCGGCGTGCCCGCGCTCCAGTTGGGCTGGCTGTCGGGCCAGTCGCCCGCGGTCTACGGCGTGGTCGCTCTCACGATCACCTACAGCGCCTACGTCGCGGAGGTGTTTCGCGCGGGGATCAACGCGGTGCCCCAGGGCCAGATCCTCGCGGCGCGCTCGCTGGGGCTGACGCACGCGACGACGATGCGCCGCGTCGTGCTCCCCCAGGCGGTGCGCACGGTGATCCCGCCGCTGCTCAATGACTTCATCTCGCTACAAAAGGACACCGCTCTGGCGTCGGTGCTCGGTGTGGTCGAGGCCGTGCGCGCCGCGGGGATCTACGGCTCGGCCGAATTCAACTACACCGGCTACACGGTCGCCGCGCTGCTCTTCTTGGTGCTGACCGTGCCCATGACGCGCTACACCGACCGGCTGATCGCGCGCGACCGGTCGCGCCGGCTCGCGGGGGTCTCGTGACCGACACCATCCTCCAACTCGTTGACGTCCACAAGAGCTTCGGGAACCACGAGGTTCTGCGCGGGGTCACTATCGAGCTCCACCGCCACGAGGTCGTGTGCCTCATCGGGGCGTCGGGGTCGGGCAAGTCGACGCTGCTGCGATGCGCCAACATGCTGGAGGAGATCGACGCGGGCAGCGTGTCGCTCTTCGGCCAGTCGCTCGCCCATCCGCGAATCGACCCCGACCGAGTCCGGCGCCACGTCGCGATGGTCTTCCAGTCCTTCAACCTCTTCCCCCACCTCAGCGTGCTCGACAACGTGTTGATCGGCCCGCTGCACGCGCTCGGCCGATCGCGCGCGGACGCCGAGGCCGAGGCACGAGCGC
>JBOGFU010000057.1:0-5947 GCA_050743545.1 Acidimicrobiales bacterium
CCACCGAAGAGCTGCTGAAGTAGCGCCGGCCGCGGCGCCGGCAGTCCGGGGGAAGAGCCGATCGACGCCTGCTTCAGCTGCCTGGCCGAGCAGTTCTGGCCCCAGACCGTCGACGGCCTCACCCTCGGGGCGATCTACGCCCTGATCGCGCTGGGGTACACGCTGGTCTACGGCGTGCTGCGCCTCATCAACTTCGCCCACTCCGAGATCTTCATGTCCGGCGGTTTCGCGTCGTACTTCGTGATGAAGGCGCTGGTCGGGACGTCCGTTCCGTCGGGCGCCACGTCCGTGCTGCTCATCGTGCTGGGCATCGCCGTCGGGGGCACGTTCGGCGCGCTCATCGCCACCGCGCTCGAGCGAGTGGCCTACCGTCCGCTGCGTCGGCGCAACGCCCCGCGACTCGCCTACCTCATCAGCGCGATCGGCGCGTCGTACTTCATGTTCAACCTCGCCGGCAAGGAGTTCGGTCGCTACTCGATCTCGATGCCCCAGCCCTACATCAACCACCCGGTCTTCACCATCTTCGGCGCGCCGGTGCAGATGTACTACGTGATCATCTTCCTGTCCGGGGTCATCATGCTCTTCGCGCTCGACCGGGTCGTCCAGACCACCAAGCTCGGTCGCTCGATCAGGGCGGTGGCCCAAGACGCGGAGACCGCGTCGCTGATGGGCGTCAACATCGACCGCACGATCGCGCTGACCTTCCTCATCGGTGGCGCGCTGGGCGGCGCCGCGGGCTTCCTGTTCGGGATGGGAACGGGGGTCGTCTACACGATGGGCTTCACCCCGGCGCTCAAGGCCTTTACCGCCGCGGTGCTCGGCGGGATCGGCAACCTGCGTGGCGCGATGATCGGCGGGCTGATCCTGGGAATCGTCGAGAGCCTGTCGGTGGTCTTCGTGCAGGCGGCCTACATCGACGTCGTGGCCTTCGCGATCCTGGTACTCGTGCTGATGTTCCGGCCGACCGGGATATTGGGTGAGCGACTCGGGAGGGCCGCGTGATCCGCGAACTCTTCCAGCGCCCGCTCGTCAAGCGCCTGCTGATCTGCCTCGCGGTGCTCGCGGTCGTCGGGCTGATGACCGGCCCGCCGGGCAGCTCCACCGACCCGACCCAGGGGATTCGCGGCTCGTACATCGAGTCGATGTCGTTCTTCGGGCTCTTCCAGACGGTGCGGTGGGTCGACCTCGTGGCGCTCGCGCTCGTCGTCTTTGGCGTGTCGACCCTCTGGCGCGCCCAGGGTCCGGCGATTCGCACGGGGGTCCGCCACGTGCTCGCTCGACCGCGGGCGGTCACGTCGCGCAAGGAGGTGCGCCGCGGATTCCTGCTCGCGCTGCTCGTCCTGGCCATCTTGCTGCCCCACATCGTGACCGACCCGTTCTGGCAGGCCGCGATGGTCGAACAGATCGCGGTCTACGTGCTGCTCGCGACGGGGCTCAACGTCGTCGTCGGATTCGCGGGTCTGCTCGACCTCGGCTACGTCGCCTTCTACGCGATTGGCGCCTACACGACCGCGTGGGTGACCGGGGCCCTGCCCCCGCCGCCGCCCTTCGGTTGGCACTTCAGCCCGTTCTGGGCGATCCCCGTGGCGATCGCCTTCGCGATGATCTCGGGGATCTTGCTGGGCCTGCCCACGCTGCGCCTGCGCGGGGACTACCTGGCGATCGTCACGTTGGGCTTCGGCGAGATCATCACCATCTTCGCCAACAACCTCTACGGCATCACCAACGGGTCGTTGGGGTCGAATCAGATCCCGCACCCCGTGCTCGCCCTGGGCATCTACCACTACGTCTGGGGCCTCAAACCGGTCCCGTACTACTACTTGACCCTCGTCTTCGTCGTCATCTTCCTCATCGCCTTCACCCTGCTCGAGCACAGCCGCGTGGGCCGGGCCTGGACCGCGATCCGCGAGGACGAGGTCGCCGCGGAGTCCCTCGGGATCAACCCGCTCAAGTACAAGGTCATGGCCTTCGCCATCGGCGCGTCGACCGCGGGCTTCGCCGGGGTCGTCACCGCGAGCCAGTCCAACGTCATCTTCCCGGTGAGCTTCACGCTGTTCTTCTCGATCAACATCCTGGTGCTGGTCATCTTCGGCGGCATGGGCTCGATCGCCGGGGTGGTGCTGGGCGCGATCGTGATCCAGACCGTGGCCCAGTACCTGCTGCACTACCAGCCGGCGGGCTACCAGTCCGCGGACCTCTTTATCTACATCGGCGCGCTGCTCGTCGTCATGATGATCTTCCGCCCGGTGGGGCTGCTGCCCTCCAAGCGACGACAGCGCGAGATCAGGCTCTTCGAGGGCGAGAACGAGGGCCACCTCGACGAGGTCTTGGACGAGAGGCCCCAGTGAGCGACCTGATCTTCGACGTGGCCAACGTGACGCTGCGCTTCGGGGGCGTGGTCAGCCTCAACGACGTCTCCCTCGAGATGCGCGCCGGCGAGATCCTCGCGGTCATCGGGCCCAACGGCGCGGGCAAGACCTCACTGTTCAACTCGCTGACCGGCGTCTACACGCCCCAGGAGGGGACGATCACCTTCACCGGGCGCGACGCCAAGAGCTACCAGATCATCGGGCGCAAGGCCCACCGCGTGGCGACGCTGGGGGTCGCGCGCACCTTCCAGGCGTCGCGGATGTTCTCCGCGCTGACCACCTTCGAGAACGTGAAGATCGGCGCGGAGTCGCACCGCGGGATCGGCGCGGTGGGCGCGATGCTGCGCGGCCCGGCGACGCGGCGTGGCGAGCGCGAGTCCGACGCCAAGACCCTGTCGCTGCTCGACTTCGTGGGGCTGCGCGAGCAGTCCAACGTGCTCGCGGCGTCGCTCAGCTACGGCGACCGCCGGCGCCTGGAGATCGCGCGTGGCCTCGCGACCGACCCGCTGGTGCTGCTGCTCGACGAGCCCGCGGCGGGGACCAACCCCGCCGAGAAAATCCAGCTCGCCGACCTGATTCGCCGCGTGCGCGACGACATGGGCGTGTCGATCCTGCTCATCGAGCACGACATGAAGCTCGTGATGAGCCTCGCCGAGCGGATCTACGTGCTCAACTTCGGCAGTCGGATCGCCGACGGCACCCCCGAGGAGATCCGCGCCAACCCGGTCGTCATCGAGGCCTATTTGGGCACGACCGCCGACGACAAGGAGAGCGCGTGATGCTCGAAGTCTCCGACGCCGTCGTGCGCTACGGCGCGATCACCGCGCTGCACGGGGTCTCCTTTAACGTCCAACAGGGCGAGATCGTCACGCTGCTGGGCGCCAACGGCGCGGGCAAGTCGACGACGCTGCGCATGCTGTCGGGGCTGCACGCGCCGGCGTCGGGGTCGATCAGCTTCGAGGGCCAAGACGTCACCAAGACCAAGGCCCACGACTTCTCCGCGTTGGGGATCAGCCACGTGCCCGAGGGTCGACGGATCTTCCCCCAGATGACCGTCGAGGAGAACCTCGAGATGGGCGCGTTCGGGCGCAAGGGTTCGGTCACCGACGACATCGACAAGATGTACGCGACCTTCCCGATCCTGAAGGACCGGCGCAAGCTCATCGGCGCCAACCTCTCGGGCGGCGAGCAGCAGATGCTGGCGATCGCACGCGCGCTGATGGCGCGCCCGCGCCTGATCCTGCTCGACGAGCCGTCGATGGGGCTCGCGCCCATGATCGTCGAGACGATCTTTCGGATCATCGGCGAGGTGCGCGACGAGGGCACCACGGTCTTCCTGGTCGAGCAGAACGCCGCCCAGGCGCTGCGACTCGCGGACCGGGGCTACGTCATGGAGAACGGCCGCATCGTCTTTACCGACACCGCCGCGAGCCTGCTCAAGGACGAGCGGGTGCGCGCGGTCTACCTGGGCGAGTCGGCGGCCGACTCCTAGCGACGCCCCATCGCGCCGCGTGGGTGCGAGAATGTCGTGGTGGGTCGACTTCGCGTTCTCGTGGCGGCCTGTGCGCTAGGAGCGGTGCTCGCCGGGCCGGCGGCCGCGGACTCGACGACGACCCCGGGCACGCCGGGCGCGCGCTGCGGCGCGGTGCTTGGGCCGGCGGCCACCTGGCTGCCCGGGCCGACCTGCGAGGTGACGATCCCCAAGGGCTCGACCGTCTCCATCGCGCTGTCGAGCCACTATCGCTGGGGCGCGCTGGTCGCGAAGTCGGCAGTCGTGGGCGTGACGTCGACGAGGCCCGCCAAGGGTGGGCTGACCGGCACGCTGCGCGGGCGTCGCCTTGGCGTCACCACGGTCACGAGCATCGGCGGTCCGATCTGTGGGCCGGGCGTCGCCTGTCCGGACTTCCTGCTGCGCTGGTCGCTGCGCGTCAAAGTCGTCACGCCGACCACGTTGCCCGCGGCGCTCGTCGTGACCCAGGCCGACGCCGCGGGGGTCAAGCACCTTCACGTCGGGGAGCACCTCGTCGTTCGCCTCACCGCGAGCGCGGGCTACGCGTGGACCGTCCCGACGACCACCGACTCGTCGGTGCTCCAGGTCGTGAGCGCCTCGCCGGGTCAGGCGACCTTCGCCGCGCTCGGCCCGGGGTCGGCGACCGTGACCTCGACCGAGAACCCGACGTGCTACCCGAGCTGCCTGCCCCCGTCACGGATCCTCCAGATTCGCGTCACCGTCTCGTAGGCCGCACCCGCGCGCGCGCGACCGTTGCGGGCGCTGTGGGAGGCGCCGTGGAGAACGACGAACAGCTCGGACCGTGTTGGCGCGACCTCGCCGACGTGCTCGCCGCGGGCGTCGCGCGCGTGCTGCTCTTCGGCCCGCCGGGCACGGGCAAGACCTACGCCGCGCTGCACGCGGGCTGCGCCGAGACCGCGGAGCGCCTGGTCTGCACCGAGGACCTCACGAGCGGCGAGGTCACGGGCACGTGGATGCCCGTCGGTGAGGGCGCGTGGCGGTGGCTCGACGGCCCGGCGATCCGGGCGTGGCGAGCGGGCGAGGGCCGCGGGGGCCGCCTGGTCCTCGACGAGGTCGACCGCGCGTCGGGCGACGCGATGGCCACGTTGCTCGCGGTGACCGACTCGACGGAGTCGGCGCGCTGGCGCCACCCCGAGACGGGGGAGTGGGTAAGCCCGGGCCCGCACTTCAGCGTCGTCGCGACGACCAACGCCGAGGACCTCAGCGACGTGCCCGCGGCGCTGCGCGACCGGTTCCCGGTCGCGGTGCGCATCGACCGGCCCCACCCCGGGGCGCTCGCGCGCCTCAGCGAGGACCTGCGACCCCCCGCGCTCGCCGGGTCGCTGGGCGACGCGTCGCGCCGGGTCTCGCTGCGGGCCTTCTACGCGTTCGACCAGCTGCGCCACCACTGTGGCGCGGCGCGAGCGGCCCACCTGGTCTTCGGCGAGCGCGGCGTCGACGTGCTCGACGCGTTGGCCATCGCCGCCGTCGCGTGAGGGTCTTTCCCGAGCTCGTCGTCGGCCGCGACGACGACTTCGAGGCGGGACCCTGGCGCGTGCGCGAGGGGTCAACGCGTCGCGGGGGAGCGAGCTGCGACCTGGCCCAGCGCGTCATCGAGGTGCCCCTCGGCGACGGGGAGACCGCGCGCGCGGTGCGCGCCCACGAGCTCATGCACGCGCGGGTCTCGCCCTTCGGGCTCGAGTGGGCCGAGCTGTTCCCCGACGCCGCGCCGCGCGCGCTCGAGTGCGCCGAGGAGCTGCGCACCAACACGCTGTTGGCGCGCCTCGGGTTCGCGGTCGACCTCTTGGTCGACGGCTCCGAGCGCGCGGCGGGCCGTCGCTTGGCCGAGGACGGCGACTGGTCCCAGGCCGTGTGTTTCTGGCTCGCGGTTATCGGCACCGGAGCCGAGCGCGCCTACCTCGCGGGGGTCCGCGCGGCGCGCCCGACGTGGGTGGGCGCGTTGCGTGCGGTGCGCACGCGCGCCCTCGCCATCATGTCGTCGCCGACCGCGCTGCTCGCCTCGACCGCGCGCGACGAGCGTGGGGTGCCACGCGGATACGCGCGTCAC
>JBOGFU010000058.1:0-3550 GCA_050743545.1 Acidimicrobiales bacterium
TCCCCCCGCCGATCGGTCGAGCGCCCACGGGTTGGCGACCAGACCCCCCGCGGCCGACCAGCCGCTCGACGAGTGGCGCGAGCGCAGGTTGGCCCACTCGCTCAGGTTGGTGCTGGCGAGAACGATCGCGCCCGCGGAGCGAAGGCGTCCGACCAGCTCCGCGTCGCGGGCCGGGCGACCGCGAAGCGCCGTTGAACCGGCCCAGCCGGGCAGGCCCGCGGCCTCCACGTTGTCCTTCACGACCACGGGCACCCCGTGCAAAGGACCGCGACGCTCGCCCCGGCGTCGCTCGTCGTCGCGGTCGCGTGCGACGTCCAACGCGTCGGGAGAGAGCGCGGCGATGGCCCTTAAGGAGGTGTCGGTCGCCTCGGGGTCAAGGGCCGCGATGCGCTCGAGGAGCGACGCCACGAGCGAGCTCGACGTCAGGTCGCCGCGGTCAAACGCGTCAAGCGCGTCGCGGGCCGAGAGATAGGCGAGGACTTCAGTGCTGGGGTGCGGGTCCATCGCGTCAGCGTAGGAGACGCGCGCCCGTCAGCTGGAGGGTGCGGGCGTGCTCGGCGCCGGGGTCGCGGGGGTCGACTCCTTGGCGGCGGGCGCGGGTGTCTCCTTGGCGGGCTTGGTCGGTGCGGGGGTGTCCGAGCGCGCCGAACGGCTGTCGTTCTTGTAGAAGCCGCTGCCCTTAAAGACGATGCCGACCGCGGAGAAGACCTTTCGCAGTTCGCCGCCGCATTCGTCGCAGGTCGTCAGCGCGGCGTCGTGGAAGCCCTGGACCGCCTCGACCCGGTGGTGGCATGACTGGCATTCGTATTCGTAAGTCGGCATGGAGTCCTCGGCAACGACCCGTGAAGTGTACCGGTCAGGAAGATATTCGCGGTCGTCGGTAGCATGGCGCGGTGGACGACTTCCACCAGATGCGTCGCGGAGCTCGCGATCCGGCCTTCCCCCGAGACCTCGGGCCGTCGGAGGTCTCGGCGCGCCGCGCGCTCGCGCGGTGCCGCGTCATCATGCAGAGCGCCACGACCGCGGCGGTTGCGGCCAACGAGATGAACAAGGGCGACGTGCTGGCGACCGCCCGGGTGGCGGGGATCCAGGCGGCCAAGCACGCGGTGACCCTGTTGCCGATGGCCCACCCCGTGCTCATTGGCAACGTCCACGTGAACTTCACGATCGCGGACACCCACATCGAGGTCGAGGCCAGCGTCGACACCGTGGACCGAACGGGCGTCGAGATGGAGGCGCTCACCGCGGTCACCGTTGCCGCCCTCACGATCTACGACATGTGCAAGTCCGCCGACCGGACGATGACGATCGAGGCCGTCGCGCTGTGGGAGAAGTCGGGTGGCCGCTCGGGCACGTGGCGCCGCGAGGAGCCGCCGGTCGTCTAGCCCGGGGCGACGCGTCGACCCGATACCCTCGACGCAGAGGGGAGTCTTGTGGCGGCGATCAGAGGCGAGGTCGAGGTTCGACGCGAGCGATTGGTGGCGCTGGTGCTGTTGCTCCAGGGCGCGTCGCGCGCGGCGCCGCTGACCCAGGAGGCGATCATCGCCAACCTCAAGGTCGACGAGTCGCCCGCGCCGGGGAGGGCCCCACGCAAGGTCCTCGCGTACCAGGGCAGCGCGGTCGCGGTTCGCCAGAAGTTCGAGCGCGACAAGGCCGACATTCGAGAGTTGGGCTTCCAGATTGAGACCGTCGTCGTCGACGACGGCGCGACCGGATACTGGATCGACCCGCGCGGCGCCTATGCACCACCCATTCACTTCACCGATGAGGAGTCGCGCGTTGTGCAGCTCGCGCTTCGTCTCTCGGGGTTCGGCTCGCGTGGCGCGTTCTCGGTCTTTGGCGACGGACCGGCGGGCGACGGCGGGTTGGAGTTCTCGAACTACTACACGCCCGTGCTCCACGCGCTCAACGCCCGTCGCCGACTCAGCTTCGGATACCACTCGTCGTCCCTCAAGACCCGCGTCGTCGACCCCCTCGTCATTGAGGTCTTTCGCGGCACCCCCTACCTCGTGGCGCGCGTCGCCGGGACCGACGAGGTCAAGGGATACCGCTTCTCGCGGATGTCCTCGACCCCGGTCACGCTGCCCGAGTCCTTTGACGCGAGCCCCGACACCGTGGCGCTGGCGCGCGCGTGGCGCCCCGAGTTCACCAGGGCGCCCAGCCCGGTGGACGTCGTGGTCGAAACGACCCCGGCCTATCGCGACCTGCTGATCGCGCAGTTCCCCGGTGCGGTGACGGTCGATCGTCGCGACGGTCGCGTCGAGGTCGCGCTCAGCTTCGACAGCCAGTGGGCGGCCCTGCGCTTCGTGTTGGAGGCCGCGCTGCGCGTGACCCTCAAGAGCCCCAAGGCGCTGCGCGAGTCGTTGGCCGCGTGGCTCAAGACGGTTAACCGCGGCGATGCCCCGGACCCAGCGGACATCACCTTCCCCGGTCCGACGGGAGCGGACGTGCTCGGACAGACCCTCCAGCTGCTCGCGGCGGTCTACAACTCCGAGGACGGCCTGCGCATCAGCGAGCTCTCCGCGCGATTTGGGCTCGACCCCGCGCTCGTGCGCTTGATTATGGACCGCCTCGTCTCGCTCCAGCCAATCGGCGATCGGGTGGGCTACCTGGCCCACGTCATCAAAGAGTGCGACGACTGGGAGGACGAGGACCACGACGACTCGACCTACCGCGCGGACTTTTCGGACACCCCGCGCGGCGAGCCCGAGCCCTCCCCGTTCCTCCTGCGCGACCTCGTCGAGCTCAACGTCGCCCTGCGAGAGGCGTCGCGCGCGTACGCGGATCCGTCGATCCTGTCGGCGATCGACAAGATCGAGGCGGTGATCGCCGAGGTCGTCCACGTCGACTCGGTCACGGACGAGCCGCTGCTCGCCGAGGTGCGCGACGCGGTCGACGCCCACCGCCAGCTCAAGATCGAGTACGCGTCGGGCCTGGAGGGCGAGTCCCACGAGCGCTGGATCGAGCCGCGCGAGATACGGGTGCTCAACGGCCACGCGCTGGTTCGCGCCTACTGCACCACGCGCGAGGGGTGGAGGACGTTTCGCGTTGACCGCATCGTGCGGGTACTCGCCACCTCGCCCGCGACGGTCACTCGCCCCCACGACGACGCGGTCAACTGGCTGACCCAGGTCGGCGAGGAGGGCGAGGAGGTCGTGGTCGTCGTGGAGCCCTATCGGCGCTGGCTGTTCGAGCCGCTCCCGAGCGCGCGCTGGGTGGTACTCGGCGACGGTCGCCACGCGGTGGGGTTTCGACTGTCGGACCCGCAGTTTCTCGACCACCTGATGCTGCAGGCGGGCGACGGCGCGGTCGTCGCGACGGCTAAGTACGCGAAGGCCGGGCACGCCCTCGCGCGACGGATGGCCGAGCGACTGTAGCGACCGTTGCGCCCGCGGGGGCGCGATGCTTCGAATCTTCGTGCGTCGCAGCCGCGACGCGGACTACCTCACTCGCGACGACGCGCTGGAGCTCGACGGGCTGCGCGCCGGGCCGGCCCAGTGGTGGCCGCGGGACCCGGGCCCTGGCGCGGGCTCGATCGATCGAGTCCTGA